>JAGMZX010000063.1:10956-29830 GCA_018005585.1 Candidatus Hydrogenedentota bacterium
ATGCTTCAGTATTTGCAGCGCATGGCCGCCGCGGCGGAACGCGGCCACCGGTTCGTCACCCACGATGTCTGGCACATTGGCCGGCCGGGGGAAGAAGTGCCGCATGGCCTGATCATCAAGCATGTGCGCGTGGCGATCCTGATTGTCCGCGGTCTCATCGAGGAGACTCTCCTGCTCCGTGCCTCGGCGCTGACCTTTGCCACGCTGCTGTTCACGGTCCCCTTTCTTACGTTCATGTTCTACTTCATAACGACGTTCAATCTCGGCGAAGCCGTCTACCGGCGCTGGTCGGAACTGATCGATGAACGGCTGACCCAGGTCGCACTGATGATTCGGGGCGACGGCGGGAAAAAAGAGCCGCCGCCGGACGTTCTTACCGCGCATGTGCCGCGGAAAGTGGATCTCAAGGGCCTGGCGGGTTTCCCGGACGCCCCTTCGTATCTGACTCCAAATACGCGGCCGCCGGTGCGGGTTACCAAGGTGCAGGCTCTCTCTGCCGCCTCGACGGTCCGTTCGGCCGGCCGGGGCCGGGACCGGGACCGGGACAACGAGACGCTGAAACGGAGCATCACGAGTTTTTTCCTTCTGGGCGTGGCCCAGGCCGGCGGAAGCACGCAGTCGCAATACGTGGACCCCGTGAAGATGCTGGTGACGATGGCGGAGCAGGGGGCGCGCGACCTGCCCACGCTCGGCCTCTCGGGCCTTGTGTTCGTGCTCACGACCGTATTCGGCCTGATGCGCAACGTCGAGACCTCGGTCAACGCGATTTGGGGCGTGACCCGCAACCGGAACTGGTTCCGCGTGCTCGGCGATTACCTCATGATCACGCTGTTGCTGCCGTTTGTTGCGGCGGGCGTGCTCGCGATCACGGCCGCGCTCGAAAGCCGGGCGATCCAGGAGGCGCTCGGGCCGTTTGTCACGGGCTTGCGCGGCGCGCAATTGGCGGTCATCTGCGGGACTATGAGTCTGCTCAACTGGCTTGTGCCCAACACGCAGGTGCGCAAGCGTTATGCCCTGCTCGGCGGCGTTGTCGCCGGAGGCCTGTGGGTGGTGAACTCATGGGCATACGTCAAGTTTCAGATCGGTCTCGCGCGCTACACGCCGTTCTTCTCCGGTTTCGCCCTCTTTCCCATCCTCATGATGTGGGTCTATGCAAGCTGGATTATCCTGCTGCTGGGCGCGCTCATCACCTTTGCGTATCAGAACGAGAAGACTTTCGCCATGGAGCGCTACTCGGACGTCGCCGCGTTCGCCTACAGGGAGGCGCTGGCGGTTCGCGTCGTCGTCGAAATGGCGCGCCGCTTCCGCGACGGATTGCCCGGCTACACGGTGGCCGAGATGGCGGAAAACTGGAACGTGCCGATGCGCCTGCTGCACGAGACGCTCGATTGTCTCGTGGCGGCGCGGCTCGTGATTCGCTGCGCCACGGAGCCGCCGGCCTATCAGCCCGCGCGCTCTCCCGAAACCACGTACGCGCGCGACGTGGTGCGCGCCGTCCGCGAAGCGGGCGAGAGCCCGTCGTTGCTGCGTCAGGACGGGGTGTATGCTTCCGTATATGAAGCGTTGGACGCGGGCGACCCGCGCTGTCTGAACGCGACCATCTCGGAACTGGCGCAGCGCGTCGAGACGCAAACCTGACGGAGCGCCGGCGGCCCGGCGGGCGCAGGCGCGTTACGCGCCGAGGGAGGACCACGACATGGCACAGCTTGAGGGAAAGATGGCGCTGATTACGGGCGCGGGCCGCGGCATCGGGCGCGCGATCGCGCTCGCCTTCGCCAGGGAAGGCTGCGGCGTCGCGCTACTGGCCCGCACGCTGGACGAACTCACCGAGACCGCAAACCTCGTAGTGGCAACGGGCGCGCGCGCGCTGCCCTGTGTCTGCGACGTGTCCATGCCCGCGCAGGTGGACGGCGCGGTGAACCGCGTTCTGCACGAGTTCGGTCACATCGATATCCTCGTAAACAACGCGGGATTCGCCGCTTTCAAGCCCTTCGTGGAAATCGGGTTCGAGGATTGGAAGCGCACGCTGGACGTCAATCTGACCGGGCCGTTCCTGCTGATACAGGAGGTCTTGCCCTCGATGATCGAGCGCGGTTCGGGAAGGATCATCAACGTCTCGAGCGTGGCCGGTTTGAAGCCCATCCCGGAGCAGAGCGCGTATTGCGCATCCAAATTCGGATTGAACGGACTCTCGCTCGTGCTCGCCATGGAACTGCGCCCGTACGGGATCGCAGTGCATGCCATCTGTCCCGGCGGCGTCGCCACGCGTCTTTCAGAAGAGGCGATGCCGCAGCGGGATAAATCGGACTGGATGACGCCGGAAGACGTGGCGCACGCGGCGCTGTACCTGGCGACACTAAGCCCGCGCGCCACGACCGACGTCCTGCACATCCGGCGGTTTGACAGCGCGCCGATAGGCGCGGCGTGACGCGCGCGGCCTTGTGCATGGTATGATGCCGCCCGCAACCCATCTTTCTCCCTGGAACCCCGCATGAAAGCGTTTGATCACGAGCTTATCTCCGGCAGCCCGGCCCGGTCCGTGTGGAAGCTGGCGTGGCCGCTGATCATGCTGAATCTCGTGAACGGCGTGCATGGGCTGGTCGACCACGTGCTCGTGGGCCATTTCGTGCCGGATGAAACCAAGGCGGCAAACGCCGCCATCGGCGTCGCGTGGCAGGTCTTTCTGGTGCTCGTCGTGTTTATTGCCTCGCTCTTTCACGGGATGAACGTGCTCATGGCCCGGTATGCGGGCAAGCAGGACCGCGAACGGATGAGCCGCGTGGCCTATGAGACGTTCCTCGCCGCCGTCATCGCGTTAGTGTTCATTATCGGCCCGACGGGCTATCTCCTTGCGCCGCGGCTGCTCGATTTTGTGCGGGCCGAGCCGCACGTGCAGCAGTATGCCCTGCCCTATCTGCGTATCCTGTTCGCGTGCGGCGCGCCGCTTTTTCTCATGCTCATGATCACCGGCGCGTTTCAGGCGTCGGGCGATCCGAAGACGCCGCTGAAGCTGGGCATACTCACGACGGTCCTGAACGTGGTAATCAGCTTTGTCCTGATTACGGTCTTTGACATGGGCACGGTGGGCGCGGCCCTTGGCACCGTGCTGGCCCCGTTCGTGACCGTGGTGGTGGCGATCGCGCTCGTACTGCGCGGCAAGATGATTATCCATCCGCCCGCCCGCTTTCATCTGCTGCCTGACTTGCGCGTGCTCAAGGTGGTCGTGCGCATCGGCATTCCCACCGGCATCCAGGGCGTGCTCTTGAATCTGGGCGGCGTGCTCCTGCTCCGGTATATCGGATCGCTGCCGGGCAGCGCCGCCGCGCAGGCCGCCTACACGATCTGCTATTCGCAACTTTTTTCGCTGGTCACGTGGACCTCGTTCGGGCTCCGTGCGGCCACGGGCACGCTCTCGGGACAGAATATTGGCGCGGGCAAGCCCGAGCGCGCGCGCGCGTGCGTCTATCACGCCGCGCTTTTCGGCGGTGTCTGGGCCGGCGCCGTGGGACTGCTCTTCTGGCTGCTGCCGGAGCAGCTGCTGGCGCTCTTCGACGCGGCGCGCGGCGATGTGCTGCTCTATGGGCGCGCGCTGTTGCGAACCCTGAGCGTCTCCGGCATATTTCTCGCCACGACCCTCGCGTTCACGGGCGGGCTTCAAGGCGCAGGCGAGACCAAGATGCCCATGTACATTGCCTTTCTCACGCAGATCGTAATCCTGCTCGGCATCTGTCAGGCGCTGCTGTCCTTGGACATGCTCACGCCGAACCGCATCTGGATGGCGATCCTCGTGTCGCATTGCGCCCGCCTCGTCATGACCTATGGCGTGTTTCGCATGGGCGCGTGGACGCGCATCAAGGTCGAACTGGAGCACTGACGCGCATTATGTGTGACACGGCAGCCGTTGTGACGCCGCAGAGCGTGCTTTTCGCCAAGAATTCGGACCGCGACGTCAACGAGGCGCAGGGCCTCGAGTGGCACCCCCGGCGCGCATATCCCTCCGGCGCGATGCTCCGCTGCACCTGGACCGAAATCCCGCAGGCCCGGGAGACGCACGCCGTCTTGATCAGCCGGCCCTTCTGGATGTGGGGCGCGGAAATGGGCGCGAACGAGCACGGCGTCGTCATCGGCAATGAGGCGGTGTTTACCAGGCAGCCTTATGCGGCCACGGGATTGACCGGCATGGACCTGCTGCGTCTGGCGTTGGAACGCGCGGACACCGCGGAACGCGCTTGCGAGGTGATCGTGGCCCTCTTGGAGGCGCACGGCCAAGGCGGCGGTTGCGGATATGAAAACCGGCGCTTCACGTATCACAACAGCTTCATCGCGGCGGACCCGAGGTCCGCATTCGTGCTCGAAACCGCCGGAAAACATTGGACGGTTGTTCCCGCCGCCGGCGCGCGCGCCATCTCGAACGGCCTCACGGTCGCAGGCTTCGCCGATGAGCACGCGGACCGGCTGCGGTCGCGCGTTACCGCGTGTTGCGTGCGGCGCGCGCGCGTCGAGGCTCTCGCCCGGCAGGATGCGACGCCCGAGGGCATGATGCGGCTCTTGCGCGACCATGGCGGGGAGAACGCGCATCCGCGCTACAGCCTGCTGACCGGAGCATTGCAGGCTCCGTGCGTACACGGGGGCGGGCTGCTCACCGCGGTGCAGACGACGGCGTCGTGGGTCGCGGAATTGAGGCGCGATGGCGTCCGGCACTGGGTTACCGCGACGTCGGCCCCGTGCAGCAGCCTGTTCAAGCCGGTCTCCGTGGAAGAACCCGCCAATCTCGGGCCGTCTCCCGCGGCGCGTGCGGACGATTCGCTGTGGTGGCGGCATGAACGGCTGCAACGGCGAATCGCGCGCGACCCCGATGCCTGGACCGGTTATTTCGGGGAACGGGACGCCATAGAAACGGCTTGGCGCACCTCACCGCCGGACACGGCCGCCGCGTTTGCCGCGCACCAGGCCCTGATCGACCGCTGGCTCACGTCCGGTGAAAGCCTGTCGTTGAAAGACCAGCGATCCTGGCGCCTGCGGCGGTTCTGGCGTGTTCGCGATCGCCGCGCAGGGCTGCTTTGAGGCTTCTCAGCCGGATCACAGCCTACCAATAGAGCAATCGCACCGCGTGATGGAACATTTGCGGGCGATCCAGGAAATTATTGGCGTAACAATGCAGATAGATTGCCCCGCCTTTCGGCACGTGGAAGCAGGTTCCGCCCGGCAGCATCTCATACTGGACCACGTCGCCGATGCCGCCGACTTCAGTATAGTAGTCGCGCCCGCAGTAACCGAAATAGCCCTGCGCGCCCGTCGGTTCCATGCCGGTGCCGGCGTCCGCCCATTCTTCCCAGGGATTCTCGGCCACCAGGGACAGGAGGTGACCATTATCGCTCCAGCCGCCCTTTTGCACGCCGTTGAAATGCTCGATGCCGGCGATGTGCATGTCCTCAGGCGCAACGATACGGGCGGTGCGCCGGTCGATGCCGCCGGGCGCCACGGAATAGGCCTGCGTGTTGATCGTGATTGACCTCAGTTGTTGTGTGACCGGTTCGCCTTGGGCGCGCACCGGCGCGAAACGCCCCGCCGCGAGCAGAGCGCATAAGGCCAGTAACGGGATGAGATACAGGGGATAGAAGTTGCTTCGTTTCATGACGTGTCTCCTTGCTTCCGTGCGGCTGCCCCTGTGCCATAAGGTAGCACTTCAGACATGGGATGGACAGGCCCGGCCATGCCGCCTGATTCCACGGTGAAGCGGCGGGAGAAGATTCAGGGAGCAGACGCGTTCTCCCGGGCGGGGATTTCAAATTCGTCCACGACAAAGGTGCATCCGCTGGAGAGGCCGCCCCAGCGCCCTTCCCACCATTCGAGGGTGTTGGCCTTCACCACCATCCAGTCGGGCCGCGGCGTGTAGCCGAGTGCTTCCACGCCGGGAATCTCGAATGACACTTCCTCGATACGGATGCGGACCGCCGCTTCCGGCTCCACTTTGAGCTGGAAATGAACCGCGCCGGACCACGGCATGACGCGCATGTGGAAATGCAGGCCTTTTCTCCCGCGCTCGGATATGGGCCGACCTTCGCATTCGGCGGCCAGCACGCGCGTGGGCGGCAGAACGGAAAAGAACGCTTCCGGCGCCTTCCGTGGCGAGGTATAGCGCAGCGTCAACACGCGGCCGCCGCCGCGCAGTTCGTCGCCGAGCACGTCCAGACGCGGCCCTTCCAGAGGCACGATTGGCGCAGGCGCGCTCAGACCCGCGCCGCGACGGGCCCATCCTCGGGCCTCATCCGCCGTGGGCTCTGCGGCGGCGTGGGCGAAGAACTGCCCGGTCCACGCGTCCGGCGCAGGGTCGTCGCTGAGCCAGATAGCTTCCCCTTTCTCGAGGTCGAGAGCGTAGGACAGGCTTGTCATCTTCGGTGCGAGCGGGCTGAATCCGTTCGTTGCCCATCCAATGGTCATCAGAAGCGCCGCCGTTCCGCAGCATGCAAGCGGTACGCGCCTTGACCGCGCTTGCATCACGACCGCCAGCAACGGCGACAACAGCGCCAAAGCCAAGAAGAAAAGCACGGTATTCGGGACCAGCAGAAACGCCGCGCCGATCTGGTGCAGCATCTGCAAGCCTGGTCCCAGGGACAACAGCAAGGGCGCAGCGCCGACCACCTGGACCGGCAGAGTGACGTTGCGCCCGACGCCGCACGCACGAAGCCAGACCGCGAAACACAGGCTCAACGAGCCAAACAGCAGCGGCCACGCGGCGAAAAAACTCGCCATGGGCACGCCGTATTCGAGCCCGGCGAGCACTGCAAGCCACAGGAGCAACGCGCCGCCGTGCAGATTTTCAGGCGCGGTCCGTTTGCCCGCCCAACCGTACGCGAACGCAGATACGCCGAACGCGAACGTCAGGAACGCGAACAGGTACCAGGTGACGTTATAGAGGAGATAGACGTAAAACACCTTGTACGTGACAAATACCAGCAGCCCCGTGACCGCGGCGATGAACAGGCCCGCGGCGATCTGCGCGGCGATGCTGAGCAGCAGACCTCGCAACGTCAGGACACGCAGCGCCAAACCCAGCATCAGCGCAGCGGCAAACAAGAACGCCGCCATGACGGCGATGCGCAGACTCCAGGATGCCGGATAGGACACGACGTGCGCCCCGACCGTGTTGAAGTACACGGCATTCTCTTCGCGGCGCACGGGTTCCTCGCGATTTCCGAAGTAGCGCGCGAGGGCCATGGCATACGAGCCCTGCTGTTGAATGCTGGCCGGGTCGACCAGTTCGGGGCGGTCGTTCATCGTGTGGTAGTAATAGAGTCCGCCTACGAACGCCACATTGTAGCCGGTGAAACCCCGCCCTTTCAGCACCGCGAAATCGGTGCTGTTAGGCGTGCGCCGGTGGACCTCGAACATGATGGAATTGGTGCGGGCGTCGGCGCCAGACTCCTGCAACGCGCGAATCAAAGCCCCGTTACCGTCGCTCGTCTCGAACATCAGGGCGGGGCCATAAACGCCGCGGGCCTCGAACCCGAGCACTACTGGAGCGTCCTTGACCCACGGATGGTTCACGCAGGCGCGCACCCCGCCCTGCATCCGTTCCTCGTCGCAGGTGAAAACGAACACAATATCGTTGCGCGGCGGCGGCCCCTGTCTCAGCGCGCGGGCGGCTTCAAGCATGACTACCGTGCCCGATCCGTCGTCGGCCGCGCCCGGCCCCGAATGCACCGAATCGTAGTGAGTGGTAATGACGAACGGGGTGCCGCCGGGCTGGCCGGGAATGCGCGCCACGATGTTTTCAACCGCGCCCATGGAGTGAGCCTGAACCTCGCAGAGCTGTTGCAGGTCCACTTCCAGTCCGTAGCCGCGCAGGGTGGCCACGAGATAGGCATGGACCTCCGCCAAGGCCTGGCTGCCCGCCGCGTGCGGTTCTTTCGCGACACTTCGCATGTGCTGCATTGCCCGGCCCGCGGAAAACACCTCCGGAGGCGCGTCTTCCGGGAGCGGCGCGGGCGGCTGCGCCAGCCACCACGACAAGACGCCAAGCCCGGCGGCGAAGAACAGCAGGGCGCCCCGAACGGCGCCACGGACCCCGTGCGATATCGGGCCCGGCGGGACCAGGGGTTGGACGGCGGACTGCTGGCCGGTTTCCATTGCTCTCTCCTGTCTTTCGCGCCGAATTTCGAGCAAACCGCAGGGGGCGTTGATTGATTAGAACTCTAACAGTTTGGACTCTTGCGAAAGAGGAGCGGTTTCAGGGGCATGCTGCGCGCATGCGCGGTCTGGGCGCTGGGTTTCTCTTTTCGGGCAATCAGTAGGCGCCGAATTCGAGCGCGGCGTCGATCCAGGCGGCGTAATTGCGCTCCGTCCGGAGGGAGAGCGGTTCGTTGATGGGCGCGGCGGTTGGCATGATCACGTAGCCGCCGCCCGCCTTTGCCGCGGCCATCTGTGCGCGCACGGCCCTGCGGATATCTTCGGGCGCGCCGTGCTCGAGAAGTTTCAACTCCGTATTGCCGAACAGGACCAGTCTGTCGCCGTAGTCTTCCTTGACTTCGCGCAGGGTGATGTCGCCGTCCGGCGGCGGCTCGATGGGGTCGAGACCGTGTGCGCCGCTGGCGGCGATGTGCGGCAGCGCGTCGCGGATGCGTCCGTGGCAGTGGGCCCGCACGAAGATGCCGGCGTCCGCGAAGATGCGCGCCGCGGCGGTGAGGCTCGGCAGGACCATCTCCTCGAAAAACGGCGGCGGCAGATAGGGGGGCGTGTAATACTCGGGGCCGTAGATGCGGACCAGAGGCCCGAAGCCGAGCTCGGCGTCGAGGCGAAGCCGTTCGAGCACGGGACCCGTGAAGGCGTCGATGAGTTCGAGAATCTTGTCGTGGTGCTCGTAACACAGTGTCGTGAAGAGGCCGAATTCGAACAGTTCCGGCACGTACCCGGCGGGGTCGCTGCCGTCGTTCATGATGATGCCCGCGTCGCCCAGGTGCTCTTCTACAATCGCGTAATGCTCGAGCGCAGAGGGCACCCGAGACTCGTCAATCTGGTATAGCCCGGGCAGAACTCGAAGAAACGCGTCGATGTCCCGCGGAGTCTTGAGGAGATGCTCGGTGTTCCAGACCGTGTGCACGTCGGGATGCTCGATGCTGGTGCGCGTCAAATCGCCCAGCGGCGTGCGGAGCCGCGCATGGGTTACGAACGCGCCGTCGGCGTTGGTCTCGCGGCGGATGTCCCACAGCCCGGAATCGGCCCAAGCGTCCCAGCCCCACATGTAGAGGCAATCGGTATCCGCGCGGATCTTGTCCATCAGGCGGGCATAGGAAGGCGCGCGGTTCTCGAAGCTCTCCGGGTTCCATCCCACGAGTTCATACGTGGAGATGGGCACGCGGTCCACGGGTTCGCGGCGCAGCGTGCGCAAGAGGCGTTCGCGCGGGGTCATCGCGCGGCTCCTACCACTGCGGCGGGACGAGGCCCGCCGTGAAGGCGAGGATAACCTGACCCCCGTAGTAGAGAGGAAGGCCGACCCACCGGTTCCAAGCGTCGTTCTTGACGAAGCGGTCGCGGGCGACGGTGAGGTCGGACACGTAGAACAGGGTCGCGCCCGCCAACATCCACGGCGTGCCGCCGCGCCCCACGGCGCCCGCCGCGCAGGCGACCATCAGGCTGATGACCACGATGTAGGCGTAGACGGGGGCGCGCATGTCGCCGAGTTTCGGCGCGAGCCACAGCACGACCGGGATAGCCACGGCCACGAGCGCGCCCGCGGCTGCCAGCGACCAGAGCGGCGCAATGCCGTACAATAGAAACGCCGTGACATACGCAACGTGGCCCAGCAGGAAGCTGACCAGCCCTGCGAGGAACACGCGCGGTTCTCGAAAAATCAGAAACAGGTCGCCCCACCACGACAGAAACAGCCCGGCGAGCAGGCCGCAGCCGTAGGGCGACTTCAGCGCGCCGCCGTGCCACGCCAGCACGAGAAACGCCGTCGACGCGATCATCTTGGCCACGCCGCCCGGCGTTCTGCCCCAACCCAGGCTGTCCGAAACCAACAGGACCGCTACACCCGCGATAACAATGAGAATGCATGCCAGCGTCACGTGGAGATCTCCTGTTTCATTTCCATCGGTCCGGTGCCGTCATTATGGCGGTTCCGCATATCACGCTATTCGACCGGGCGTAACGCAGCCCCGATGTGTCCGTTACTGCAATGACGCGGTCGCATCTCATCTCGCGAATACGGCAAACGCCACGAAGGGACGCCTTAACGCATTTTATGGTCCCGGTCCTCCAGCGTGTTTTCGAGGTTGCGCACGCGCCACCGGATGTCTTCGAGCAATTGCCGGTTCACGCCGATCAGGTCGGCAAGCAACCCGACGACAATCAGCGCGAAACCGGTGCCCAGGAAGAGCACGCTGTAAATGAGCGACTGGATGTGCCCCGCGCTGTTCGCCGTGAAGTAATAGTAGAGAAAGCGCACGCTGGGGATGAGCCCGACGGCCAGCGAACACAGCCCGAGCAGCGCAAAGAAGCGGAACGGGCGGTACGTCATGAAAATGCGCACAATGGTCAGGACCGACCGCCGCAAATAGGAAGGGATGCTGCTGATCAGACGCGAGGGGCGCGTTTCCGCATTGACGCGGACGGGCACGCTGGTGATCGCCATGTTCTTGCGGCCCGCCTGGATGATCGTTTCCAGGGTATACGTGTAATTGTCGAATACGTTAAGACGCATGGCGGCCTCGCGCGTCATGGCGCGGAAACCGCTGGGCGCATCGGCCACGTTCGTCCGGCTCGCCAGCCGCACGACCCAGGAGCCCAGCTTCTGCAGCAGGCGCTTGGCCGGGGAAAAATGCACGATATCGCTGATGGGCCGTTCGCCCACGACAATCTCCGCTGTGCCCTCGATCAGCGGCGCGACCAGCTTCGGAATGTCTTCGGCGTTGTACTGGTTGTCGGCGTCCGTGTTGACGATGATATCCGCGCCCGCGCGGATCGCGAAATCCAGCCCGGCCATGAACGCGCGCGCCAGACCCCGGTTCACCTTGAAGCGGATGACATGGTCCGCGCCTGCCTCGCGCGCTACCTCGGCGGTCCGATCGTGCGAACCATCGTCGATGACCAGCCATTGCACAACGTCCACGCCGGGCAATTGCCGGGGCAGCGAAGCAAGCGTGGCCGCGAGCACCTGCTCCTCGTTGTAGCAGGGAATCTGGATGATCAGTTTGCGCATGACGCTCCCCACATTACACGAAAACAGGATTATAGCAAAAGCGGCCGGGATTCCTTTTCAATTTTCGTGATAGTCGCAATTCATGGGCTTGTGCGCGTATCCTGCCCCGAGGAATTGGCCCGTGAGCCGTTGTCTTGCACAGAGGAGAACCGGCCGGTGAATGCATGTGCTCTTTGCCCGCTGATTCTGCTGGCGTTTGGCGCTGGCTCGGAGGGCGCGCCGCCCGCGGCAGGCCAGGACCCCTTCCTGTCCTTCGGTTCCTTGAATCGCGCCTTTGTCGTGCCGGTGGAGATGCCGGAGTATATCGAGAGCTTTCGCCGGCTCGACCCGAATGACGACCCGGCGGTGCTCGATGAAGCGTTGGCGAAGGTCTTTCCGGAAGGCGCGCAGGCGGACGAGGCCGGCGTACTGCGCATCCTTTCCTATGTGGCGCAGGTCATCCGCCTGGAAGAATCGTTCACGCCGCTGGGTTCTGAAGTGCTCAAGCAGGGCCACGCTTACTGCAACGGTATCGCGCTCGCGTTTGCGGCGCTCTGCCGCCGCGCCGGTTTGCCCGCGCGCGTCAACGCGTTCCACAACCTGGAATGGATGGAAGGACACAACGCCGCCGAGGTCTACTATGATGGCGCATGGCGGTTCTTCGACCCAACCTACGGCGCGTTCTATTTTTCGCAACCGGTCTATGGCGGGGCGGGATATGTGCCCTCGCTATGCGAACTCACCGCGAACGCCGCGCCGCGCTTCGGCTTTCAGGTCACGCGCCGTTTGTGGCAGGGTGGCTTCGACGGCACGGTCGACGTGCAGCCGATTGCCCCTGACGCGAAATACGGCGACTATCCCTTTACCCTGGCCGAGTTCCACGAACGCTTGTTCCGCGGCGCGTTCCCCGTCATCCCGAGCGAGGACGCGGCGTCGTCTTACCCGCTGGACGTCGACCTGCGCGACACCGATGAGGTCTGGATCGGTGAACGGGACGGCATGTTCATGGACCAGTTGGGCAGAAAGGAAGCGGGGCGGCTGCCCCGGTTCCACGGAACCCCCGTCATCGGCAAGACGCGGCTCGGCACCGCGTTTCAGACGGTCTCGATCCTGGCGCGCGAGCCCGGGGCGTACCGGCTCACGTATTACATGGCGCCGGGCGGCCGCCACGACCACATGGCTGTTGTGGAACTCAAGAACGTGCGCGTTGGCGCGACGCGGGCCGAACAGGACGCCTGGGTCCTCGAATGCTACGTGCAGGACAATCCCGCGGTCCTGCTTGTAGCCAACCGGTATTTCTTCGCCGCAGTGGACGCGATCCGCATTGAGCGGACCGGCGGGAAAGAAGCCGCGCAAGAACCGGAATGAGCGCCGGCGCCGGAGCTCACGCCCGCGGACGCGCCAACAGCTCCTGCACTCTGGCGAGCAACGTCTGCGGCGTCAGCGGTTTCGACAGGAAGGCGTCCGCATGCATCGCGGACAGGTCGTCCGCCGTGCGCGGGGCGAAATCAAAGCCACGCTGGCTTTCCACCGCCGTGATCATCATGACGAGCACATGCTGAAGCTGCGGGTCTGTCTTGATCCGTTCCGCGACCTGGAAGCCCGCGTCAAGACTGCCCATCATCAGGTCCGTGATCACGAGATCCGGCGCTTTCTCAACCATATGCGCCAGCGCCTGCTCGCCGTCCGTGAAGCAATCCACAACGTATCCGGCGCCGCCCAGTACGAACCGATGGAACTCCAGGAGGTCGGGGTCGTCATCGATTACCACGATGCGCCGCCCGGCCGCTTGCCCCGTAGTAGCCTCGGTATTTTCAACGGACACGGTCCTGTCTCCCATCACCTGAAGACACTATAGGACCCGCGCTTCCGGAACTCAAATGTCTCAAACGCCCCCCCCCGCGCGAACACCTTGCCCTGACATGAAGCAGTCAAGACGGGGCTCAAAGGCGATACAGGAATCCGGCCGCCGCCCTGCACGGACCGCGGCCGGAAGGATAGGAACAGGGGCAATTATTGAGCAACCGGCAATTGCACGCTCCCGCTTTTCACCACGCTGTCGCCGGTTTGGGCCGAAAGCAGCAGATTCTCCCCGAGAGCGGGCGCCTGGAAGAATCCGATTGTGGCCGTGCCGCCCACGACCGGCGCCCGGCCGACCGGGTAAGGCCCGTTCGGGGTGTCCTGATACGCCGTGATAACCGCGCCTTCCACCGCGTACTGGATGACCAGGTCGTCGAGGCCGACCGCGCCGAGCACGAAGTCGCCCGGAAGCGTGATGACGTTCGGGTCGCTGGTCCAGATTTCGAGCGTCGGATCGCCGATCACGTGGTATAGCAGCAACTCATCGTAAGCGTTCGCGTACGACGTGCCGTCCGTGTCCAGCCCGATGCGCGAGACCAGGTACAACTTGGCGTGATTGAGGATATCGCCGAGCCGGCGCTTCGACTTGTTGTTGCCGAAGTCGGGGAGCACGCTCGGCCAGATGGCGTCGAAGAGCCCTCTCGCGAGCAGAGAATTGGTCGTACTGGGGCTGACTCGGGTATCCCCGATGAGGCCGACCGCACCGTTCACCGGGTCGCGGAGCAGCCTTTCCGCGAAGTAGCTGTTGGCTGGCGTCGTGCCCTCCGCCGGGAACGTTTCGTTGTCAAATATGCCGCTAGTGCAATTGATGCTGAACACCACGGGCTGGAACCCGCCATTCGTCAGCGACCCGAAATTGTCCCAGTCGAACTCGGGATCGCCCCAGCCGCCGCGCCAGCCATGGTCGCGGTGGAACACAAGAAAGCGCCCCTGATTCCAGGCGTTGATGATATCCGTGGTGTCCCCGTTCCACGAAAAGCCGGAGCCCGGCCCAATCTCCGCGGGCAGCGGCGTGCCGTCATAGTAACGGCGGGGCGTCGGATCGCCGGTGTAAGGCGGGGTCGGCGGGTCGCACGATGCGCAGCCGTTGTCGACGGTCTCCGTGTAGATGCGGTCCACCTGATAGCCGAGAGAGACCAGCGGTGCGCGCACAAACTCAGAAACCTCGGTGAACGTCCGCTGCGCCACGCCGTCTTGTGCGATGCCCGTGCGGCAGCACTGGAACTGTGCCGCAATCATGATGCGCTTATAGAACAAGTCCGAGCCGATGCTCCCTGGCGGCGTCTGTTCATAATCGATGATTTTGTTGACCACATCCGTCGCCTGTTGCAGCGTATCCACCGGGATGCGGCCCAGCGCGAACGTGGGCACAAGCGACGGGAACTCCTGTCCGGGATAGGTGGTGATCGCATAGGGCCAGTCCGATCCGATCGTATCGCCGAAGTCGGTATTGGCCCGGCCCAGAAGAAACGGCGCGATGAACTCCGCGTCGCCCAAAAGCAGGATATACGTTGGCTTGATGATGCTGATGCCGTAATGATTGTCAATGAACGCGTTGATCTCCGTTGCCGTCTGGCGGCCCGCAATGCCCGAGCCCGTGCCGCATTCATACACGTTCGTCATGATTCCCTTGAGATTCTTCCACGCCGCGAGCATGTCCGCGGCGTCGCGGAAATCCGGATGCGTCAGGATCATGAACTCCTCGCCCAGATTGCTCGGGCTGATCGGGAACGGGACCCCCGGGAACTCGGGGACTGTTTGCTCGTTGATCACCGCGCCGAGGAAGACGTCCGGCGAACTCTCGAACGGGTTCTCGAATCCCTCGAAGAGGAAACCGCCGGGACCGTTCTCGAAGTGCACCTCAAACGCGACGCTCGAAAACAGGTTCAACTGTTGTGTCACCGGATTGTACTGACCGCTCGAAATCTCGACCTGATACAGTGTAAGACCGCGCATGACCCCGAGCGGCGACACCGTGCACACTTCCGGCGGCCAGAACGCATCCGTCGAGTAGATCTGCTCGTCCATCGCCAAAGGCCGGTCCGCGTACAGGTCATCGTCCGGCGGGAGCGAGCCCGGTCCGTCCTCCGGAACGCTCTGGTCGGCGGGTTCGGCCTGTGCGGGGTCGAGCAACACCCGCAGCGTATCGCCGATAACCGGGGTGCTGGTCACGCGCACCGACGCGCCCGGCGGCACGGCGACCAGCTTGCGCGCCGCGGGAATGCTGGGTACGCCCGCGTCGTCAACGTTGCGGTCGAGCCCGGGCACATTGAGCTGAAAATACACGTCGCCCAAGGCGTCAATCCGGATGCCCGGCCGCCCGACGCCGAAGGTTGCGGTGCCCAGAAAGTGCTGGTTGTCCGATTCCTTCTGCTCCGTACCCGGCTCCGCGCCATAGCGTTCGCGGCCCGGGCATGCCGTGCCCCCTGGGAGCGAAATGACGACGCTGAATCGAAGCATGCTTATGCGCGCCGCCGCTTCCCGCACCTTTTGAACCGCGGGCAACAGCAGTTTCGGGCCTTTCTGCGGGCCGCCACCGAGGCCATCCTCCACCGTGGCCAGCATCCCGAGCGCCTCATCATATGCGTCTGCCGCATCGCACGGCTGTTCCCCGAGAAACGCGGTTTCGCCCGCGAGCAACAGGCCGCGCAGCGTGTCAATGGCAGACGGGTCTACGTCACCTTCCAGCGCATCGACGGCAGTCTCCGCCAGCAACGATTCGCCTTCCAGCGAGCCCGACGGATCTTCCGGGTCGAACAACGGCGTGTAGCCGTCCTCAGACGAGGGGTCCAGCCCGTAGATGCGCGCATTGTACATCTGGATGACGCGAAGCAGTTCCGTCAACAGTATTTTCCAGTCCTGGGGATCATAGTCTGAGTCATGTGGCGCGCACGCGCGATCACCGTCGCCGGGCGCGAACCCGTCCTCCGTGCCCTCCTCGCAATGAAACTCACTGCTGTTATAGAGCTGAATCACGCGCAGCAATTCGCCAAGATTGACCTCGAAATCGGCCGATGTGTCCGCGCTGTGGTAGGGCGCGCCGAATGCCATGGCCCCCATGCCGAGACTCAACAGAACCGCAAATAGACACACTCTTGGACCGCACTTTTTCGTCATGATTTGCGTACCTCCAGGTTGACACCCAAATCCCTTGCGTTAGGGCCTGCTCGACGATATACCCGCGCATCGGGTTTGCGCGGGCGCGCCTCACACACTTCCCACCTTCGCGGCCGCCGAAATTGCCCGGAGCCACGCAGCCTGTAGGCGGCGAGATCTTTTGTTCACTATGCGGAACACAGGCGCTCCCGGACGTATTCCGGGCATGCCGCCGACGGAACGCCTGGACTATGTTCAATGCCGCCCCGGAATGCGCATGCCTCGAGCATACCTTGATATTTCTCGCTTGGATTGGCAGACTAGCACTTCGGGAAATCAAGCACATGCGACGGGTGTGGTGTGTCAATTCGCAGCGAGGAGGAACACGTAATGGAATCGGACGGTTTGGAAAGAGACAAATTCAGGCTTCTGCTGGAGCAACTGCAAGACAACGCGAAAACGTTCCGCGCGAACGTATGGGGCACCATGGGGTTTCTCGTGCTGGTGATCGGCTCCTTGATCACCTCGCAGACGCTGCAAAGCGCGCTGAGCACCTCCCCGAATACCGCGCAACTCACCTTTGGCGTGACCTTCTTCATCGTCGTCATGCACACCCTGGTGCTGGCTGGCGTGTACTTCCGCTCCAAGCGAATCATGTTCGCGATGAAAGCGCTCGGATACGTGGAGCCCAAGTTCTACAAGTACTACAGCATTACTCTGGCGCACCTGTCGGCGAGCGCCTCGATCGACCTGGCGCTCTTCGTGCTCATCGCCATCATCATCGCCAACCTCGGGCACGTATCGTTCCTCTACTTGTGGTAGCAGGGCCTCCCGCTGAAAGCGTCAATCGCATTGGGGGCTGACCGGAGTTCGGGTCATGATGAGCGATTCGATTCTTGCTCCGTTCATTCCGTATCGAACGGATTTCCTTGCCAGGTTCTTCATGTATACGTGCCAGGGCAACCCCGTGTATGTGGCTTTGCTGTACTTCCTGCTTTCAACGGGCGGTCTCTATCTTCTCGGTTGGCTGACGGGACAGCTCAAAGGGAAAAACGGGCTCCCGCCCATGTACACGAATATCGTCGACAACCTGAATATCGGGCTGCTCGCGCCGATTGGGGCGGGGCTCCTATGCCAGCTCTACAAATGCATCACGCATGCGGTTGCCTACATTGAAACCAATCCGATCATTAGCGATAGCAGTGCGCGCGACCTTCAACACCTGCTGGGAAGGATAGACACGCTCTATAACGGATATGCCCCGATAGTCCTGGCACTTTTCATCTCCTTAGCCATTAACGTATTCACCTTTTTCGCCAAGAAGACAAGCTGGCTCTCTTACAAGGCCGGGATTACCGGGGTCTACGGCAGGCTGATCGTGATTCTGAATTTCTTCATGATTGCGCTTGTTCTGTACAAGTGCGCCGTGACAACCTGGTTCCTCAATCACCTCTTCTCCCTTGACATCATCATTCAGCCGATGCACCCCGACCGCTCCGGAGGGTTGAAACCCATAGGCGACCTGGCGGTCACCATGACCTATTTCATCCTGCTCCTGATCGTATATGTCTCGATGCTGGTTGTATTCGACCGGTTCGCGGTCCGCAAGAAGGGATTCATCCTCATTTTCATCTTCCTGTATCTCGCGGCGCCGGTGCTTCTGTTCCTACCGCTTTCCGGCGCTCACGGCAAGATGGTGGAGGCCAAATCGCGGGAGATGCAGTTCATAGACGAGCTCTACCAGCGCGAGTACTCGAATTTCAAGGCCTGCGCTCAGGACAACGAGCTTGCGGCCCTCGAAGCGACCAACCTCCTGAATATCGGCCAACTCTACGCGAAGGCACAAGAGCTTCCCGAATGGCCCTTTGACATCGGAAGCATGCTCCGAATGTTTTCCGTTTTCGTTCTGCCCGTGGGCATATTCCTCTTTGAACAGGTCATGAGCAGAGACAGCCTGTTGCGGGAATGGCTGTTGCGGCGCATCAAGAGCCGGGAAACGGTGGCGTAGCCGCGTTACGGCGCGCGCCGCGCCTGGGAAAACGTGCCCGAAAGCAGAAACCGCAGAACCAGCCCGGCGCACTCCTCCCTGTGGTGGATGGCATGGTGGTTGTAGGGCAAGAGCACGGTCTCCGAAGCCCCCTCAAATGCCAGCGATGCGGCTGAAACGCGCCCGTCGTTGTTTCCCGGTAGAAATCGCGCGAAACGCAAGCTGTTCTCCGTACCGCCGACCACGCCTATCTTGGGCGGCGGTTCATTCAGGGGCGGCGCGATGACCGGGCCGGGCGGCGCCAGTTCCCGCAGGGAAGGCGAGAGCAGGGACAGCGGCGGAAAAACGCGCAGCGCAATACGCGCCAGCTCCGTCCCGCCGCTGGGCGTGGCGATCAGGACGCAGGGGCCCAGACGCTCAATGCGGCGGCGGCTCAGCAGGAGACGGGTTACGAGACCGCCCATGCTGTGCGCGACAAAGTGAACAGGCACGCGCGCGGGCACAACGCAGGACAATTCCTCCTCAAGCTTGCATACTGCCGGGACAAGCCCCCCGAGGGTGGTGGGAAGGCGCGGGCACCAGGTGTCCAGCCCGGCCGCGCGCAGACGCGCATCAAGAAACCGCATGTCGTGCGGCGTTCGCGCGAATCCATGCAGCAGAACTACGAAATGCGCCTTGGCCAAGGAAGTTCTTTCATGCTCAAGAAGTATCGAAGACCGCATTCTACCCGCACTGCACGAGAGGCGCAACAA
>JAGMZX010000064.1 GCA_018005585.1 Candidatus Hydrogenedentota bacterium
ATGGTCCATCACCTCCTTGCTCTCCCGTTCGATGCGTTCGTCATGGGAGAAATCGTGAATATTCGGCAAGTGCGAGAAGATTACGTAGTTGTACGCCGGCGAAGCGAATTCGTCGATCCCAAAGACTGAAATGTGGTTATACCAGCGGGCCCACTGGCTCTTGGCCATCTTCTTCATGCGGGCATCGCCGAAACGTTCCCCCGCCAGCATCAAGGCTTCCACGTACAACACGAAGATGTTGCTGTATGCGGTGAAATCCCGGCCGACATCGAAGATTTCAGTGTCCCAGCGGCGTCTGGCCGCCTCTGTCAACCGCCGGCAGGACTCCCGGAACGCGGACCGCGCGGACCGCGACATTCTGTCTTGCTGCTCCCACAACTTGACGAACATCACGTCCGCCCGGAACAGCGCTCTGTTGAGGTCGCCAAAACTCTCCCCGTCGCGGCGTGTCCACCCCCATTGGCCGTATGTCGTCGATTCCGGGTCCGAGTCCTGCTGAGCAATGACCTCCTTCAGCACCTCGTCCGCCTTCCGCCAATTGGCCCGGTCGCTGGTACGGTACAACAACCAGGCGTAATCGAAGGCCGCGGTCTTCTTGTCGGCGGAATAGGCCTGGTCCATCGCATCCAGGCGGTCCTTCTCGTCCGGCGTCAGTTCCTGGGCGCGAGCGGATGCACCCATGACAACGGCCGTCAGCAGGAGCAGGAATTGCCGCATAACACCTCCTCAGACGCCGGAGCGCCGGGCATTACGGAAGCCGAAACCGTCCGAATTCCTGGTTCTGCCGGACGGACAACGCCGGAATACGCCATACGACGCATCCGACGGGACGCCTGACGGCGCCGCGCTCGCCACGAAGCGCGCTGTGGAAATCCGTGCGAGCCACAAGCCCGGGACTTCCCGAAGAGAGCAGCCCGGACCCGCAACATGGGCGCGCCTGCCGCGTGGTTCCGCGACGCTCGCCGCCGATGGGGCTCGCTACCCGCCCGTCTCGGCTCGTCACTGGCTGTTGGCGTACCCGAGCAAGGCTCCGCTGCGGTTTACGGGCGCCTGGACAGGATAGCGGATGAAATCCACGTGACCGTCCATGTACAAGACGTTCGAACCGCCGGGGACGTGGCTGAAGTCGGATGCCTTGACCGAGACGGCGTCCATCATGATGAAGACCTCGCTTTGCGCTCGTGCGCTGGCCGCGGGGTTGTTGATGTCCGTGATCAGGAACCGTTCAATGCCTTCGCGAAGCCGGTAAATCGTGTCGCCTTCGCCATTTCCGATCGGGGGTTGGACCGTCACGTCCTCGTCAAGGTCTTTCTTGACCGCGGCCCGGCTTGAGAGGTCGCTCCAGATCACGCCGCTGGGCTTGGAGATCATGGTCAGATACCAGAAGGTTATCTGGCCGGCCGCGGTCGTGTCCCCAGCGGGCGGCGTGATGCCCAGCGCGCTGAAGAACGGCGCCACATCAACCGGATGGTCGGTGTCTTCGGCTTGGTCAAAGAGAAATCCCAGGTAGTAGTAGGAGAAGGTTGCCTTCCAGACATCATAGCTTTGGTCGATGTCGAACCTGAGGATGCTGGTGCCGTCGCCGCGGGTCATGTCTTCGACCATCACCCGCGCGCTGGAGGGGCACACAAAGATGCTGTCGTCCGTGAGATACTCCGGATAAATGGCTTCGGCGTCCGGGCACATCAGAATCCCCTTAACGTCCTTGCCCTGCGGATTGACGGGCGGGAACATACCGCCGGGCGCCTCGTTCGCATACATCTTGAAGACGAGGCCGAACTCCTTGAGGTTGTTCTGGCAACTGGCCCTGCGCGCCGATTCGCGGGCGCGCGCCAGGGCCGGCAGCAGGATGGCGGCCAGGATGCCGATGATGGCGATAACCACCAGCAACTCGATCAGCGTGAAACCTCTACTGCGGCTCATACTCTGTCTCCCTTCCGTTCCAGTTCCCCGGTCTGCACCAACCCAGGGATATCATTCCTGCCCGCCAGGTTGTCCAGGATGCGGTCCTTCTTTCAACCCGGTAAAACCGCTCCTTGACGTTTCGCGTATCTTCCACGAGAGATTTCTGCGCCCCACGCTTTCAAGCAGCCAATCGTTCACTCTTGACCTCAGTGGTCACTCTCCCCATGCCCCCGAATTCGACATTGGACCGCAAGAAAGCAGCGTCCATACGTGAAGCGCCCTTCAACAAAAGCCAGCGTGGCACAACATGCGCCGGGAAGTCAATTCTCCCCGGCGTTCAAAACGCAACGTGACCCGACCCGGGGCGGAATCTCCACGGATACCGCCCGCGAACGCCGGCTGTTCCTCCCTCGAGGGCATCTGCGAAGAAGGCGGCTCACGCCCCGCTGCGCTTCGCGCCATTTGCCTCGGAAAGAAACTATCATTGCAGAGGAAAGCCGCACGCGGAAGCGACGTATGCATATCGGCCCATAGTGCAGGGGCTTCTTGGGAACACGATCGAGACACATCGGGCCCGCGTGGAATTTTACGGGAACGGCCGCGTGGATGCGGCACCGGAGGTGCGAACGATGCGCGAGCAGGAGATACGCCGCTGGGTGCGCAATGGCGAACGGGTAGCCGAGGTGCGCGAAGCGTGGGTCAAAATCTTCCACTATCTCGGGTTCGGCGGGTTCCATGCCGGCGGCCAATACGAACGCTTCGACGAGCGGTTCGGCCCCGAGAACTGGCTGCCGGCCCACTTCATCGACGGCCTGGTCGAATCGCGCTACGACGGCTACCTGATGTACGAGGACGGGTATTACCACTTCCTGAAGAACAACCCGGAACTGCGCGCATGGCTCGTGTCGACGGCAAGCGAGGTGTACGACATCCAGCCGTCGAACGTGGAATCGGGCCTCGATTACACGAAACAGGAATGCGGCGCCACGCATCTGCAGGATATTGCGGTGCGCCGCGCGCTCACGCGTTTGACGCTCGAAGAGCAAGGCGTACCGTATGACCCGGAACATCTTCCCGTGATTCCTCTCTTTCACGGCGGTCACCTGGTCCAGATTCGCGGGCGCAAGAGCGAAGGTTTTGCGCTAAACCCCGGCGAGGTCCCGTTTCACGAACCCGAGTGGGCCCTCGGCGCATACGCCCAGTCGTGGTGGAAGGAACTGAGCGTGGAAGACGTGTATCAGCGCAACAAGGTGCTGCTGGTCCATCCGGAAGCGCTGCGCGTGCGCCTCGCCATGCTCGGCGACCGCGTGTTCTGGCTGGCGGACGACGAGCCGGAGGACCATTACCTGAGATACCAGCCGGACTATTACGACGACCGGCTGTTCCGCGTAAAGGGCAGCGCCCTGCGCCGTCAGGCGCAGGAGAGCCTTTTCAGTGGCTATTGCGAAGTCCGGAACGCCCCTCAGAAACGCTTCTCCGTGCTGCGCGACCAGATTGCGGAGCACCGGAACGCCCTCCGCGGCGCCTTGGCGCGCAAGCGTCTCTCCCGTGCGGAACTGGACGCTCTCTTGGGCGGCCACAGCGCGGACGACGCGGGTATTCGCAATTGAGGCCGCGGCCTTCTTCACGTTGCGCGGCTGCCGGGTTGATGCTACCGTAGACCCGGCAGCCGTAAAGTCTCGTCGCTGCGGTTCCACCGCCTTGGCATTATCCGCCGCATGGCGCAGTATGGGGCCGGAGGCTCCGGATGACGGCTGTCAGGAACGAGGTTCCCCGCATGTTTCGAGACGAATTGACCAAAAAATTCAGCCTGCTGGAAGACCTGCCGACTCTGCCGTCCATCATCTTCGAACTGGAACGCATGCTGCACAGCGATTCGGCCAGCATCCAGGAGATTGCCGTCGTGGTCGAAGAGGATCCGGCCATCGCGGCCAGCGTGTTGCGGGTCGCGAACTCGGTCGTGTACTTCAGCAGCATGTCCGGGCGGATCGTGTCGCTGCGCGACGCGCTCGTGCGCCTGGGGCTGCAGGAAGTCCAGCGGCTGGTGTCGGCGGCGGCCATCATCAAGGCCTTTGGGAACCTGGGCCGCCATCTGGATATGAAGCGCTTCTGGCAGCAAAGCCTGAGGACCGCCGTGTGCATGCGCATGATTGCCCGGTCGGCGTCGGGCAAAGTATACATCGACGAGGATGAAGCCTACATGGCGGGATTGCTGCACGATATCGGGCTGCTCATCCTGGACCAGTATTTTCCGGACGTTTACGAGCGGCTCCAGGCGGACATCGCGGCGCGCGCGCGGCCCCGGCCGGAAGCCGAGCAGGCGCAACTGGGGCTGGACCACGGGCAGATAGGCGGCTGCCTGCTGGAGCAATGGAACCTGCCGCCCGAGTTGGTGGAGGCCGTGACCTGGCATAACCAGCCGGACCAGGCCGGAGCGGACGCGCGCACGCTGGCGCGCGCGGTCCGGGCCGCGGAAACCGTCACCGACGCCCTGGAATCCGAGGACACCTCCGAGGAGACGCTGCAATTCATTAACAGCCAGCCCTTCTGGGAAGAGGTTGCCTTCGGGCCGGAAGCGGTCGCGGCGATTACCGAAGAGACCCGGCAGTGGAGCACGCCCGTCTTCGCGCTGCTATAGGCTGCGAAGGGCTTCCTCACCCGCGTGAACCCGGAGCCGTATCGTCAGGCCTCACTCGCTCTTCCCACGGTTGCGGCTTCCCGGGCACGCGCGTCAGCGCAGGCTCGGCCCGGATTGCGCGGGAGCATTTGCCTCTATCCACGAAGACCTGTATAATACTTCCACATCCTTCCGATGGCCCCGAGGGGGGCGTGGCGTACTTCTCGCCCGCGTGGAAAACGGTTTTTGACCCAGCAAACATGTGGCGTGTTACCCGATAGAAGCGAGAGACAACCGGATGTGCGAGACACCGTGTGAACAGGCAGAGGTTCAATGACCCCTATTGACCGCATCAGGAACGTTGCAATCATCGCTCACATCGACCACGGAAAGACCACGCTCATCGACAGCATCTTCCGCGTGACGCACGTGTTCCGCGAGAACGCGCGCGTGGTCGAGCGGGTCATGGACAACAATGAGCTCGAGCGCGAACGGGGCATCACGATACGCGCAAAACACTGCACCGTGGAATGGAACGGCTACCTGATCAACATCATCGACACGCCGGGGCATGCCGATTTCTCGGGCGAGGTTGAACGCATTCTCTCCATGGTCGATTCCGTGTTGCTGCTCGTGGACGCGAACGAGGGGCCGATGCCGCAGACCCGCTACGTGCTGATGCGAGCACTGCGCCTGGGGCTGCGCCCGATTGTCATCATCAACAAGGTGGACCGGCCCCACGCGAATCCGCTCGGCGCGCTCGAAAAGACTTTCGACCTCTTCCTGGAACTCGGCGCCACGGACGAGCAGTGCGACTTTGCGACGCTGTACGGCTCGGGGTTGCACGGCTGGCTTTCGCGCGAACCCGGCGGCGGGCCCGACAAGGGCATGGCGGCGCTGTTTGAGACCATCGTCGAGCGCGTGGCCCCGCCCGCGGGCGATCCGGAAGCGCCGTTCCTGATGCAAGTGAGCACCTTGGGCTGGCGCGACCACATCGGCCGCACGGGCACCGGGCGAATCCTCCAGGGCCGTTTGCGCAAGGGGATGGACATGACGCGGTGCGTCACGCGACGCGTGGGCACGGAATCGGCAAGCCTGACTGCTCCAGAGGCGTTGGAATGGGAAATCGCCGGCCACACGGCGGAACGGGCGGTGCATGTCTGGGTGACCCGCGGCCTGGAGTCGGTTGTCGCGCACGAGGTGTGCGCGGGGGACATCGTCACCATTGCCGGCCCCAAGGAATTAAGCATCGGCGACACGCTTGCGGCTCCCGGACTCGAGAACGCCGCCCTGCCGCCGCTGGATATCGAAGAGCCCACGGTCTCGATGATGTTCCTGGTCAACAATGGCCCGTTCGCGGGCCGAGAAGGCCGCGCCGTGACGTTGCGGCAGCTCAAGACCCGGCTGACGCGCGAACTGCGCACGAATGTGGCGCTGCGCGCCGAAGATGTGGGGCGTATGGACGCCATCAAGGTCTCCGGCCGGGGCGAGTTGCATCTGGCCATCCTGATAGAGGAAATGCGCCGGGAAGGCATGGAATTCTGCGTGTCCGCCCCCGAAATTATCACGCATACGGATACGGCGGGGCACATCCAGGAGCCGGTCGAGGAACTGGTCATCGACGTATTGACGGAACACCAGGGCGTCGTCATTGAAAAAGTGATGCAGCGCAAGGGCGAGCTCATGGCCATGCACAACGGCGGCACGGGCATGACGCGGCTCGAGTTCCGCATTCCCACGCGCGGGCTTATCGGTTACCGCAGTGAATTCCTCACCGACACGCGCGGGCTCGGCATCATGGCGTCGCGGTTCATCGGCTACGGTCCCTGGTGCGGCGAAATCGCCGGCCGCGGCCGCGGCTCCATGGTCAGCGTCGACACGGGCGACGCGACGGGTTACAGTCTCGAGAATCTTCAACAGCGAGGCACGCTGTTCATCGCGCCTATGGACAGGGTGTACGCGGGCATGATTGTCGGCGAAAACTCGCGTCCCGGCGACCTCCCCTGCAATCCCACGAAGCGCAAGGCGCTCACCAACCACCGGTCTTCCACGAAGGAGCAAACCGTTACGCTCGACGTTCCCCGCACGCTGACGCTCGACGCCGCCCTCGAATGGATCGCGCCGGATGAACTGGTCGAGGTTACCCCGGCAAGCATCCGCGTGCGCAAGGTCCATCTCGCGCTCGAGGACCGCAAGCGCGCAGAGAAACGGCTGGTCGTAGCCGCGGGATGAATGTTCCTTCATTCGTGTTGCCGTCATGCCTCATTGCTTCCGGGCGGATTTTCGCCGATGATGCCGCCCGCGAGACACGCCTGCGGTCCCCCGCTGCCCAGAGCGATATTGTCGTTGACGAATCGCGCGATTCGCGTCAGAATGAGGCTCGCGCGCTGAAGATCCAGACTGATCCGTTACAGGAGTTACACTCATGACACGCACGGCCGACACGAAGAACATGGCCCTCTTCTGCGATTTCGAGAACATCGCGCTGGGGGTGCGGGACGCGAATTACGCCCAGTTCGACATCGACAAGGTGCTCGAACGGCTCCTGCTCAAAGGAAACATCGTTGTGAAGAAGGCCTACTGCGACTGGGCCCGCTATAAGGAGTCCAAGGCAGTGATGCACGAGGCATCCTTCGAGTTGATCGAGATCCCGCACGTCCGCCAGTCGGGCAAGAACTCCGCGGATATCCGCATGGTTGTGGACGCCCTGGACCTCTGCTACACCAAGGCACACGTGGACACCTTCGTCATCATCAGCGGCGACTCGGATTTCTCCCCTCTTGTCAGCAAGCTCCGCGAAAACAACAAGACCGTTATCGGGGTCGGCGTGCGGAATTCGACGTCCGACTTGCTGATCGCGAATTGCGACGAGTTCATTTCCTACGACGACCTTGTCCGCCCGCCCCGCCCCGCCGCCAAAACGGGGAGCGGGCACGCCGGCCGCAAGCCGGCGCGCGGGACGAAAGGCAAGGCCTCCTACCCCGTCGAGGACAAGAAGCAAGCGGCCTGGCAACTCATTCTGGAGACCTACGAGGCCCTGCTGGAGGAGCGAGGCGAGGAAGAGCGCATCTGGGGGTCCATGGTCAAACAAGCCCTGAAACGGCGCAAGCCGGGCTTCAGTGAGGCCCAGTACGGCTTCCGGTCATTCGGCCAATTGCTCGAAGAGGCTGAAGCGCAGGGTATCTTGCAGCTGGAACGCGACGAGAAGTCGGGCGGCTTCATTATCAAGGGATCATAGCGGCAACTGCGCAGGGGCAAAGCATGCCTCGACGGATCTCCCATGCCCCGGTACGTAAGGACAAGACATGCCCCGCCCCAACTTGTCTTTTCCGGGCCGTTTGGGTTATTTCTCTGACAGAGAAACGACATCAAAGAGGGTTTGACCATGCCAACCTACTCGTACCAATGCGCCGCATGCCGGAAACGTTTCTCGAAGACGATGACCATTTCCGAACACGATAAGGCGCGGCCGAAGTGCCCGAAGTGCGGCAGCCGGAAGGTGCAACAGCGGATCGTTCCGTTCGGCGCGGTCACGTCCAAGAAGAGCTGACCTGCTGGCCGCATGCGCGGTGCTCGACACCGCACTTAGCGGACGGGTTGGGCGTCGTAAACCACCGTCTGGAACGGTTCGAGAAGAAAGGCGCGGGGCGCGCCCGCACTGGCGTTGAGCGGGGGTGTGTCTTTCGTGCCCGGCCCCGGTGACGCGAGGCGGTATTCGCGCGGTGCGCCGGGCGGTAGCTCGAACGCGTCCTGCAAGTCCAGGGTGATGCTCGCGGGCTGGTCATCGGGATTGCGCAGCACCAGAATGCCCTTGCGCGGGGTCCACGATGCCCACCCGTACACCTGATGCTCGCCCGGGTCCCCGCCGACCCAATGGGTATCCAGGAGTACGTCCCCATTCGCCCGGGACCACCGCGCGCCCGCGGCGAGGGTGTTCCACATGGCGTCCGTCATCAACTGTGGCGCGATGTACAAGTCCTGCAGGCTGGTGCCGCTTCCGAAGAACGACCATACCTCGTCGGCAAAGTCCCTCGGGTCTTCGCCCATCAGCGCGGACGGCCCGTAACGCGCGTGGACGATGCCCTGGGTCATGAGCGAATTCAGAGGATAGAGCGGCCCCTGCCGCACGACGTTCCGGTACGTGTGCGTGTCGCGGTAGTTGATCCATTGCTGCCGTTTCGTGCCTTTGCCGCTGAAACCCATGTCGCTCGCGCTGCGCCACGTGCTGTCGGCGTGCCACAGGAAATAGGGCGTGCACCACGTGCCCGTCGTCGCGCTGATGTAAAGGTCCGGAGCCTGTTCGCGCAGATCGCCGGCCAGCCGCATCAGCGCCTCGATGTCTTCGAGAAACTCCTCGCCGCCGGTCTTGTCGTTACCGGGACCCATGCCGTCAAATTTGAAAAAATTCACGCCGTATTCGCGCACCATCTCGGCGCATATGTCATGAAACCGCGCGTAATACCGCGGCCCGGACAGCGAGAATCCGTTCCGGTTGACTTCGAACCCTTGCGCCATTGCGCATTTGATCCGCTGCTCGCGCGCCGCGCCGTAACCGCCGAACGGCGAAAGCCACGTGCCCACCGCGGCGCCGGAGCGCGCTGCCGCGTCCCGCAGGGGCCCAAACCCGTTCGGGAACCCGCCGTGAAACTGCCAGAGCGTCGTGTTGTCGTCCCAGCCGTCGTCGAACACGAAGCAGTCCATCTTTACGTCCCGTTGCCCGGTGAGTTCGCGCGCGAACGTCTCGATTGCGGCCAGGGCCTCGGCCTCGTTGAATTTCCGGCCGGCCCAGGCGATGTCGTACCACGAGTTGTAATGCAGGAACGGGTGATAGGGGTGGGCGCGCTCGCGTTCGATGTAGTGGAGAAAGCCCCTGCGCAGTTGGCCTGGCGGAACCGCTCCCATTACCGAAGACAGTGTCAGACTCTTGCCTGCGGCCAGAGCCTGTCCCCGCCGCAAGCTGCACGTGATGCGATTCTCCGCAACGGCGCTCTCCGACATGGGATGCTCGAGGGCAAAGAAGAGAAGCCCTGCAACCACCGGCGCGCCCTGCGTCGCGCCGCAGACCTGCGCGCCCTGCGCGTCCAGGTCGATGAGCCGCACCGCTTCCACGGGCAAGACGCCGGCGGAAGGCGCGAATGTCACGCGCTGGATCACATAATTTGAGTCATCCCGCAGGTCCGCCTCCCACGCGGCAGTGAACGCCTGGTCCGGCGAGACCAGCGTGGCCCCGACCCGCACGCCGTCCCGGCGGTCCGCTCCTCGCCGCGCATCGGCGCAACCGGTGATCTTCTCCGTCCAAGGACGTTCGCGCAGCGTGCAGTCCGAAGCCTTGATTACCCCGCCACCGGTCAGGGAGATGACAAAGACCTCGCCATTGGCCGCGGCATGTTCCGCGGACTCCGCGGCGGAAGCGAACGCGCCGAGGCGCAACCCGCCGTCGAACTGCCACGTGGCGGAGACCGCGCCGTTCCGGAGCGTGACGGCATTCTCCGGCATGTCTGAAACGGCGGGCCCCGGTTCCGGCCCCGGGTACACCACGGCGGCGGTCCCGGCATTCCCCAAGGTCACGAACAGGCAAACCAGCCAGAGGCGATTCCCGCTCAACATGTTCTTCTCCAGCGTTTGGGATGTGCCGCAGGCGCGCATCCCGGTCACGAATCTTACTCCCGCAACGCCTCGTGCAGCCGGCGCAGCAATCCCGCGGCCTCTTCGTGGACAACGGGCGCGATGTCCGGCCCGCTCGAGTTTTGCTCACCGTACTGGCCGCCCGGCTCATAGGCATGCGGCGGCTCGGCATCCCACTGGCTCTTGGGGACAATGTAGCCGATCTCGTCGTTCGCGAGCCCGATGATCATGCGCATACGCCCTTCCATGAGGTCGCGGCGCAGAGGCGGCGTTTCGACGGGCGCAAGGGGATAGAAATCCGCGCCTTCGGGGTTCTCGACGCCGCCGTCACAGATTTCGGGGTAGATTTCGCCGGGGATGGTGAGCATTTCGACATCGCCAAGCCGCACGACATCGATCTCCGACCGCGCGTTGCACGGCCAGAACACGCCGGGATGGATCAGGCCGAGGACGACGAAGTACATGAACAATCCCCGAATCGGCCCGTAGATGGTCTTGGCGCCGACGGCCAGGCGCGGCTGTTCGTTCTTCCATACGCCGTCGCCGCGCAACGCGTTCACGGTCGCAATAGCCAGATTCTCGCCCAGCGCCTGCGCCTTTTCGAAGGATTCCTCCTGGAACACGCGCGTCCCCTCGCGGTGCGGCACCTCGACACCGAGCGGCGTCATAAGCCCGCCGACCATGCCCTGGAAATACAGGCACATACCGCCCAGGCCCTCCGTACCGTTGGGTCCCGGAACGCCCGATTCGACGCCGTTGCGCCAGTAGCCGCAGAAATCCGCCGTGATGTACGGATTGCGCCCGCCCAGCACCTCCGGATGATTGCCCCAGTTGACCACGGTCGCGATTGTCTCTTCCGTTCCCGGCTTGACGAAGCGGATGCAGTGCAATTGCGTGTCGATGACGATGGGCTTGCGCGAATCGGCCACGAACCCGGCCGGGGCCAGCTCCTTCGTTGCGCAATACATCTCAGCCGGCTGCAAATGGGCCGCCGCTTCTTCGACGGCTTCCTTGCAGGCGTTGAGCACCTGTTCAAGGTATGCATCGTCGAAATTCCAAGGTGTCGGGATCGGCCCGCTGTAGATGCCCATGATATCGGGCGATTCGTGATTGTGCACGCAGGAGACTATCACGTGGTCGATGCGCAGGCCGGGATCGATGCGATGCCGGATGTCGATAACCCGGTCATGGAACATGCCGATGGCGTCGAGCGTGACGAGCGCCACCGTGACCCCGTTGCTGCGCAGCACGACGGCGCGCACGTCGAGCGGGTCGTGAACGCCCTTCGCGGGCCGGTCCGTATTGAATCCGGTCATCCAAACCGCGTCGAATCCGCCATTATGGTTCGTGTCCGTGTAAGTGTCCGGTCCCGCAAGCGGCCCGACGTAACTCAAGAGCCCGGTGCTTGGCTTGTAGGTGTTATCGTTGTCCACGTCGTTGAACGTGTCGTACTTCGCGAGGTCCGGCGTGATGTCGCGCTTCGCGACGCCTGCCTCGAGCACGCCCGGCGCCGCGCCGCCGCCTGCATTCACGAAATCGAGATGGTACCAGCGATACGGGCCTTTCATGCGGTAGCCGAGCAACGCCACGAGCGCGACCAGGAGAATCAGCAGCGCCGTGATGACCCTATGCCGCCGCGGGAAAGAACCTTTCGATAACATGAGCGCGTCTCCTTGCCGTGTACGGTTGCGCGGGCGAATTCACCACAACGTCTGCAGCGGCTGAAACCGCGCGCGGTCTTGCGGGAGCGCGAGGTTCAACAGCAGACGAAAATCCCCCGAGTTTGTAACGCGATACAGCTTGCGGAAGACATCGGCGCGCTCCCCCGGCAGGGCGACCCCCTGGAACGCGCTCGTTCCAAGGTACGGGTTGTCAACCAGGAATTCGTAGACGGGGAAGAAGTACCGGACCGTATCTGCGCCGGATGCCGTAAAGTGCGGGTGAACCGTCCGCCCGAAATCGACCGCGCCAGTCGAACTGGTGTAGACGAGGCGGAGCGGCAGGTCCTGCAAGTCGCCCTGCAATTCGATGACGAGGTATTCTTCGTGGGGCAGCCAAACCCACATGTTCGGGTTGTCGATAACGGGCTTGGGCAGGTCCAGGGGCTTGAACAGGCGCCACACCTGGGGTCCGTCCGGCAGGGATGCCTGCTCTACGGCAAGTTCTTCCAGGCCGGCCGCGGCGTGCTGTTCCACGATTTTGCCGACGGTCCCGCGCTGCAACGCCGTGGCCAGCCCCAGCGGCCCGGCAAGCAGCACCGCAACGGTGGCCAGGAAAGCGGCCGCGTTGCGTACGCGGGGCCGCCACCATGCGCGCGGGTGAAGCAGCGTCTGCCGCGCGAGCGCCCGCGCCTCCGCCCCGCGCAGCGAGACAAGACCGCGCCAGAGGACGTGCAGCAGGAATCCGGCGAGCCAATAGGGCGCAAACACGAGATGGAACACGTGCCGCGGCTGGAACTGGATTACGGGATACCCGGTGAAAAACAGCAGCAGGAACAGCGCGCCAATCGCCGCGCGCACGTCGAGAAAACCCATCAGCACGAAGGCCGCCGCCGCGTACCAAACGCCGAATTGCTCCATGTGCGCCGCGACCGGGCCCAGCAGCCGCGTCGCGTGCGCCACGAGCGGTTCGCCGGGCGTCGCGTGTATCTGCAGGCTGACGGCCGCGTCGCCGAGGAAGTATTTGACGGCGCAGAGAAAGCGCACTATCTGGTCCGCGGGAAGGGTGCGCAACACTTCGAACACGAATTGCCTGCCCGCCCATGCGGCGGCTTGGCCTTCGTTGTGAATCGCCCCTTTGAAATCCAGGACGCGGCGCACGTAGCTCGTCCGGACCGCGTGCGAGTAGTTGTCGTTAATGCAGTACATCACCTCGTAGGACGCCGGCCCTACACCCATGAATTCGTCGGAAGACGCGGCCATGCCGTTCATGACGTTGTGGTAGGCCAGCGTGCCGACGCGTTCCGTCGCCTGCAGGATGGGCCGCGCGGGCACATAGAAACAGGCGATAAGCGCCGCCGCGGCCGCCAGTCGCAGGAAGACCGGCAGGCGCGCGGCGCCACGCGCCAGGAACAGCACGACGACCAGCGCGGGCGGCACGCAGATGAGCAGGTCCTGCCGGAAACCAAGCCCGGTCCCGATGATGAGGCCGAGCAACGCGCTTGTCCCGAGATAGGGCCAGCGCCGCCACCGGCACTTGACCAGCACGCCCATGACCAGCAACGCCGCGAGCAGCCAAGGCACCTTTGACAGGTCGCGCGGCATGGGCAACGCCGTCAACACGAGCGGCGAGAGCATGAATATCAGCGCGCCCGCCGCGCTGAGCAACCGCCCCATGCCCAGCCGGAAGATACCGTAGACCAGCAGCACGGACACAACGAAAAAGGCCGCGAGCAGCAGCTTCATGGTCTGCCAGCCGATGCCGAACAGCCACCACACGCCCCCGAGCAGGTACAGGAAATACTGGTGCGTTTCGCGGAACACCGCGTGTTCCCAGGTTGGGAACTCCGCGGGCAACTGGTCCGGCGTGAACACCTGCGTTCTGTAATCGAGGAACTCGTTCAGCGCGGGGATCGAGCCGGGCTCGGGAAAGACGAAACCCCGTCCGCATGCCAAGGTCACGGCGCTGCTGCAGAAATACGGCGGCAACGTCGGGAGCTTGTCCCCGCCCGGCGACAAGAGATACGCCATGCCCGTCAGCGCCGCGAGCCATGCAAGCGCCAAGGCGACGAAGAGGTCGCTGCGCAGCAGCCGCGCGAACCGGACTCGTCCGGCACGCGGCGGCGCGCTCGTTTCGGGCTGCGGAATCTGTTCCGGCATGGCTGCTCACTCGGGTCTCGCGCGCCAGTATACCGAACGGGCAGGAACAGGGCCACGCGGCCGCGGAATTCCCGGAATCCCCGTTCTCCTGGCGCGGGTCTTGTCAGACCGGCCGAAATTGAATGCAACCCGGCCGCGTTCTAGACTAGCGGCTTGACGGGCGGGGATGCGTCACGCACGAGCACGAAAGAAGAAAGATGTATCACCGTCAGGTAAATGCGGAGCGCGCCTCGCGCGCGCAGGGAGACGCCAGGGAATGACCAAGCCACTGAACTTTGCCGTCGTGGGGCTGGGCATGGGCCAGCATCACTGCAAGGCGATTGCGCGCGCGCGCGGGGCGCGGCTCGTCGCCGTCTGCGACGTGGATGAGGAGCGGCTGCGCCCCGTGGCGGCTCAATACGAGTGCAAGGCGTACACCGAGTACGAAGCCATGCTCCGAGACCCCGGCATTGACGTGGTCAACATCGTGACCGAGAGCGGCTACCACGCGCGGATGGGCATGCAGGCGGCGCGCGCGGGCAAGCACCTGGTCATGGAGAAGCCGGTCGACATCGTCCCGGTTCGCATCAAGAAGCTCGAAACAGCCGTCGCCGCGGCGGGCGTCAAGTGCGCATGCATTTTTCAGTCACGCATGGACGCCTGCAACATCGCGATCAAGAAGGCCCTGGACGCGGGCAAGCTGGGCAAGCTCATCGGGCTGCACGGCGCATTGCCTTGGTATCGGGGGCCGGACTACTTCGCGGGAATTCACGGCGCGTGGCGCGCCACCTGGGTCATCGACGGCGGTGGCAGTCTCATGAACCAAGGAATTCACACACTGGACTTGCTCATCTTTTTCGGCGGTCTGGTCGAAAGCGTCTGCGCCTTCTACGGTGTGCATAATCACGACATCGAGGCGGAAGACCAGACGGTTGCCTGCCTGCGCTACGCGAACGGCGCGCTGGGAGCCCTGTACACGACCACGTGCTGCGTTCCCGAAGGCGCGCAGACCATTTACGGCTACGGCACGAAAGGCTCGTTCCGCACCGTGGGCAACCGGATCGATCTTTACGCCATGGGCACACAGAGGGAGCGCGCGCGCATGCTCGCGCGGTTCGGCTGCGGGGCCGGCGCGCGAGTGGACGCAATCGCCAAGGACCCCATGGCCGTCGGTACGGACGGGCACTTGATCATCATCGAGGACCTTGTCCGCGCCATCCGCGAAAACCGGGACCCAATAGTCCCCCTCTCCGCGGCACGCCACGCCGTCGAGGTCGCTTGCGCCATTTACAAGTCCGGCAGGACCGGGAAAGCTGCGCGGGTAATCACGGATAATCGTTGAATACAAGGTTAACATGGGTGTGCGATAATACGCGGATGACGTCCTGTGGTCTTGGACAAACAGAGGGAGGTCACGATCATGCGCACGCGCTGTCTGCATAACCTATGCTTACCCGCGTTTCTTGCTGTTTCGAGCCTGCTTGGGGCCGGCTGCATCCCGATCGATGTTACCGCCGACCTGCCGTCCTTCGATACGCCGTTCAATTTCCCGCTGCCGCCCGGCGTGCCAATCGATATCGATCTCGACATCCCCGACATCCAAATCTGCGAACACGTGTCTCAGGACACGGTCCTCGACTACGTCCGGACCGTCCCGCTCGGGTCCCTGGTCGTCGGGCTGTTCAAGAACTGCATCCACATCGAGGAGATCACTATCGTCCGCTCCGTCATGGAGGTGGTGACGCCCGGGAACGGCACGTTTACGGGCCTTACGGAATTCAGTTTCTTTTTGGGCGAACAACCGTTGCTGACCGCCACGGATGAAGCGGGCATCGAAGACAAGCGGATCGTGCTGACCACGGATGCCCCGGTCAACCTGAAGGGCCTCATCGACGGGTGCCCGTCCGCGGCCGCATCCATCCGCGCCCAGGTGGAAGGCCAGGTACCCGCGACGCCGCCCACGAAATGGCGCAACACGATTACCGCACACATCAAGGGGCATATCGGCCTGTTCTGAACGTTGCGACCGGCCAACCGTGTGTGCCCCAATCGTTGCCTGTAGGAGGAGCCGACATGCGTTTTCCGTTTTCGTGCTTTGTTGCCGCCGCTCTCTGCACGGGTTTGGCCTGCATCTCCGGGGCGCAGGAACCGCGCGTATTCCACGTCGCCCCGGATGGTAACGACGCCTGGTCCGGCGCGCTGCCACAGCCGGACGCAGCGGGCGCGGATGGTCCGTTCCGCACCATCGCGCACGCGCGCGATGCCGTGCGCGCACTGACAACGGGCGGGGCAGCACCTGCGGGGGGAGGGGTCGAGGTGCGCATCCGCGGAGGCATGTACTACCTCGATCAGCCGCTGTCCTTTACCGCGGAAGATTCCGGCATGCCCGGTCGCCCGGTGGTCTATACCGCGGTTTCTGGAGAGGAAGCACGGCTGATTGGCGGCAGAATCGTCGACAACTTCGCGCCTGTGACGGATCCCGCCATACGGGACCGGCTGGACGCCGCCGCGCGCGACCACGTAGTGCAGGCGGACCTGCGCGCTTTGGGAATGACGGATTTCGGCGCGCCGTCCGGGGGTGGCCTCGAACTCTTCTTCAACGATCACCCCATGACCCTGTCCCGCTGGCCGAACGAGGGTTTCGTCAGGATCGTGGATGTGGTCGAGCAGGATGGACACCAGATACACGGCATCCCGGGCAGCACCGTCGGCAAATTCTATTACGAGGGCGACCGGCCCAATCGGTGGGTGGGTGAAAAGGATGCGTGGCTCCACGGCTACTGGTTCTGGGACTGGTCGGACCAGCGTCAGAAGATCGAATCCATCGACGCGGAACATTCCGTTCTCGCGGTCGCGCCGCCCTATCACGGCTATGGCTATCGCAAGGGCCAGTGGTATTACGCATTCAACCTGCTCGCGGAACTTGATGCGCCCGGCGAATGGTACCTCGACCGCGACGCCGGCATTCTGTATTTCTGGCCGCCGCGGCCGGTCGCGGAAGGGCGCACCGTCGTATCCGTAATCGACTCGCTCATCGTCGCGACGGAAGTGTCGCACGTGACGTTCCGAAAACTGACCCTGGAGGCGGCGCGCGCGAATGCGGTGCGCATCACGGGCGGCGCCGACGTGCGCGTGGCCGGCTGCGTCATCCGCAACGTCGGCGGCGGCGCGGTGTCGATGTCGGACGCGACGGACAGCAGCGTCTTCGGCTGCGATATGTACCAGCTCGGCAACGGCGGCATTTCGCTGAGCGGCGGCGACCGCGCGACCCTCACGCCAGCGAACCTCGTGGCGGAGAACAACCACATCCATGACTATGGCCGGTGGAACCGCATGTACCAGTCGGCGGTCAGCCTCGCCGGCGTCGGCAATCGCGTCGCGCACAATCTCATTCACGACGCGCCGCATATCGCCGTCATGTTCGGCGGCAACGACCACATCATCGAGTACAACGAGATCTATCGCGTCTGCCGCGAATCGAACGACGCGGGCGCGATGTACGCGGGGCGCAACTGGACCATGCGCGGCCACGTCATCCGCTACAACTACCTGCACCAGATCAACGGATTCGAGGAACGCGGCTGCGTCGGCGTCTATCTCGACGACATGTTCGCCTCCGCGCTCATCTTCGGGAACATCTTCCACGAGGTTACGATGGCCGCGTTCATCGGCGGCGGGCGTGACAACACCGTCGCGAACAATATCTTCGCCGACTGCAATCCGGCGCTGCACGTGGACGCGCGCGCCCTCGGCTGGGCACACTACCACGCCGACGAGTGGGTCGTCGAGGGCCGTGAGAAGGGGACGCTGTCCGGCATCGTATACAACAAGCCCCCCTACAGCGAACGCTACCCGCAACTCGTGGGCATCCTCGACGACGAACCGAACGCGCCGAAGGGTAACGTCATCGCGCGCAATATCTGCGCAGGCGGAAAGTGGGACCACGTGGAAGACGCCGCGCGGCCCTATCTCGCCTTCCAGGACAATCTGATTGATGAAGACCCGCACTTCGTCGACGCGGCGCATCAGGATTTCCGGCTGCGGGAGGATTCGCCGGCGTTCAAGATGGGATTCGAGCCGATCCCCGTCGAGAAGATTGGCCCGTACGACCATGAGGATCGCGCGTCCTGGCCTATCGTGCGGTAGTGCGGCAGCGGCGCCGCCGCCGCTTGACACAGGGAGCATCACGCCTCTTGGAACTCACGATTGAGATCTCTTCCCTCGCCCACGGCGGCGACGGGATCGGCCATGTCGAAGGGCAAGTCTGTTTCATACCCGGCGCGTTGCCCGGCGATACGGTCCGGGCGCGGGTCACGAAGCGGGCAAAGCGCGCGCTCTGGGCCGAAACCACCGAAATTCTCGTCGCATCGCCAGACCGGCTGCCTGTCACGCCCGCGGGCGCGGCGGGGTGGCTGCATTTCGCGTATCCCGCGCAGGGCTTCTGGAAGCGCCGTATTGCGAAGGACGTGCTGGCGCGCATCGGCGGCGTGCACGTCGAGCCTGATTGGATCGAGGACCCCGCGCTGCGGCTGGGCTACCGCACCCGCGCCGAATTCCACGGCGACGGCCAACACTTCGGTTACTTCGCGCCCGGCACCCATGCGATTGCGGACACGCCCGCCTGCCCGTTGTCCCATCGGAAGCTCAACGAGGCGCTGGCGCGGCTGCGCGAACTCAAGCTGAAGGGCAGCGTAACCGTGACGGTCAACCCCGAAGACGTCGACGTGCTGGTGTGGACCCCGTTCACGAACAGGCGTTTACGCGCCGTCTTCGCTCAGGCGCAATCACCACGGGACGAAGCGGAGCGCGCCACGTTCCTGTTCGACGGCGTGCCCGTGGTGAATGGGGCGTTCTGTCAGTCGAGCCTGCTGTTGAACCGCTTGCTTGTGCGGACCGTCCACGAATTCGCAGGTTCGGCGGAAAGTCTGCTCGACCTTTACTGCGGGAGCGGCAATCTCTCGCTCGGCCTTGCCGGGAACATGCGCGTCGCGGGTTATGACCACAACCGCTCCGCCGTGGCGGCCGCCGCGGCGCTCGGGCGGGGTGAATACCGGGCCGGTGACGAAACCGCCATGGCCCGCGCCATCGGCAACGGGAGCTGGGACGTAATTGTGCTCGACCCGCCCCGCACGGGCGCGAAGGCGCTGACCGCGGCGCTCGGCGGCGCGGCGGCCCGCGCGATCGTCTACGTTTCCTGCGATCCTGCGACGCTCGCGCGCGACGCCAAGGCGCTCACGGAACGCGGCTGGCGCGTCACGCGCGCGGTCGTGCTCGACCTCTTCCCCAGTACGCCGCACGTCGAAACCGTGTGCCGTTTCGAACGGTAGCGCGCGCGACGGAAGGCCAGTAGTTGGATCACTCCCACTCGAATATCCGCTGCACCATCGGCGCGCCATACTCGGCCCCGCCGGTGAACACTTCCAGGCCCGGCGTCACGCGCGCGTAACCGCTGCCGTGCGTATGGCCACACAGCACGGTCATTCGTTTGCCGGGGTGGGCCGCCAGCGCCCTCCTTAGCGTCTCCCCGGCACACTGGCACGCGAAGAAAGGCAGGAAATGCGCGTCCGAGCCGTGGCCTTCATGCCACGCGGCCTCGGCAAAAGGCGGGACATGCGTGAGCACAACGACATGCTCGAAACGGTCCAGGGCCTCCGGCAGCACCGCGCCGAGATGGGCCGCGGCTTCGTCGCCCAGCGCGTTCAGCCGGGCAAACCGGGCGCGCCGGTCGCACCCGCGCAGTTCCTCGATGAGCCGGAAATCGTTCAGCTCCACGGTCGAGCGCCAGTAGTCGCCGTAGCGGCCGTCGCCCCAGCCGTCGTGCCCGACAAGTCCGGTGTGCGCGGTGACCGGCACGGCCCCGAGCGCGCTCAACCAGTGCAGGAAGCGCGCCTGCCGGCACAACGTTCGCATCGTTTCGCGCACCCGGGCGATAGACCCGTGATAGAAGTCGTGGTTGCCGAGCACGAAGTAGATGGGTTTTTGCAGCGCTTCCTCGAGCCGCTGCAGGAGGGGCGCCACTGAGGCAGCGTGCGCCACATCGCCCCCGAGCAAAATACAGTCCGCTTCCTCCGCCGCAAGCCGCTCGAAAAAGCGTTCTTGGACGCTCGTACTGAGGAAATCGAGATGAATATCCGTCAACCAGGCCGCGCGGACCATGTCTTCCCCAACGGTTCCTCTTGGTTCCTGTGCCCCCGGCGCGCCGGCGCTCGCGCTACGCACCGCGCCGCAGCAGCCGTCCCGCCTTCAGGTCGCCGCGGAACGTGTCGCCCTCCACGACGTGCCTGCCGTTGATGAACACGTGCTCGATGCCCACCGGCGCTTGCTCCGGGTCCTTGAAGCATGCGTGCGAAGCAATCGTGCGTGGATCGAAGACCACAATGTCGGCAAATGCGCCGGGCTCGACCTTGCCGCGGCCGCGCAGGTTGAAGTGCTCGGCGGCAAGGCCGGTGCACTTGCGGATGGCCGTCTCGAGAGGCAGCAGCTTTTTCTCCCGCACGTAGCGCCCCAGATAGAAGGGATAGCAGCCGAAGAACAGGCTCGACGGCTTGCCCATGCCCATAAGTATCGTATCCGTCGAGATCATGACTTCAGGATGCCTGAGTCCCGCAAAAGTCGAGCGTTCGGTAAACGCGTCGTCTGGTTCAGCCATGCTTTCAAACACGAGTACGTGCCCGTCCTCTTCGAGCAGCAGGTCGCATGCCGCATCGAATGGATGCACCTTCCGGTCGCGCGCGATATCGACGAGGCTGCGCCCTTCAAGCGGCTTGTTCCTTTCCGTGGCCACGGCCATGATCCGCGCGCATTCCCAGCCCATGAGGCGGAACAGGTTCAGCGACCACGCGTCAGGCCCGGTGTGCGGCCATGCCATTTTGCCGTGCTCGATGCTTTGCCGGATGCGGCGGCGCTGTGCCGGGTCGCGCAGCCGCTCCACGACGCGCTCGCGTCCGCCTTCCAGCGACCAAGGTGGGAAGAAGGCCAGCATGTGCGTGAAGCCCGTCGTCGTGGGCATGATATCCATGCTGACACGCGCGCCGCATTTCCGCGCACGCATCATCTGGTCAATCCTCTGCTGCTGAGGCACATACAATGGCAGCGGCACCGTCCAGTATTTCGACAATGCCGCGAGCCCGCGAATGACCTTGCGCACCACGGGCCCGAGTCTGCCGTAATCGGGCACCCAGAAAATGTGTGAGATCTGGCCGGCGATGTCGTTCTCCCGCGCGACCTCGACCACCTCGTCGATCGCCTTGTCCAGCGTGTTCGAATAACTGCGCAGATGGCTCGTGAACACTCCGCCGTATTTCTTGAGCACGCGGCCCAGGCGGACCAGTTCGCGCGTATCGCTCTGGTTGCCCGGCCAGTATTGCAGCCCCGTGCTGAGGCCCGCCGCACCTTCGTCAAGCGCCTGTTCCAGCGCAACGGCCATGCGCTCGACTTCGTCGTCCGTGGCGCCGCGCGTGTCCGCGCCCGTTTCCGCGATGCGCAGCAGGCCGTGCGGCGCCAGCACGGCGCTGTTGAGCAGCAAACCCTGCGATTCGGCCACGTTGAAGAACTCGCCCGTGGTCCGCCACGGCGCACGCGAGAAATCCGTCTGCGTGAAGAATTCGAGGTACGTCGCGATAGCGGCGCGGTTCTTGTCCTGAAGCGGGGCAAGCGCCATGCCGCAGTTTCCGCCGACAAAAGTCGTGATGCCCTGGCGCACGAGCGGGGCGAGCAGCGTTTCGTGGTCTTCCCGGTACATCGTGAGGTCGGCGTGCGAATGCGGATCGACAAAACCGGGACACACGACCTTGCCTGATGCGTCGATTTCCTTCCGCGCCGCGGCGCCGTTCGCCCGGCCCACCAGCGTGATACGGTCGCCCTCGATACCCACATCCGCCGAGATCCCCGGACGCCCCGTTCCATCGACCACCGTCCCGCCACGCAATAGTGCATCAAACATCATAGAGTCCTCCCTCAAACGGCAATCGTGCGCGAGGTGTTCCGCCAGAATCAGTCTTCCGTCGGGCCGGGCTTCGCCGTGACGGCCACGTGCGGCTCGGGAGACGGACGGCCGCGCGTAGACAATCCGCGACGCAGCGGGTGCAGCGCAAACGTCCGCAGGTGCATAAGGAACTGGAACACCGACACGCCCTCGACGCGGAACGTATAATAGGCGAAATGCAGCAAGAAGAGGAAATCGAAGAGTAGCGGGATCCGGTAATTGCAGAGACGGACCAGCAGGGGCTGCAACCGCGGGAACTTCATGCACAGGTAATAGACCTTCTTCAGGTTCGCCAAACGGTCGCGGTCGGGTATGTCGAGATACATTTCGTGGTGCAATGTCACGGGGAAGTCCTTGCCCGGCGGCAGATATTTCTGGACCTCCTCGTGCTCCGACAGGGGCAGGCCCGGATACGGCTGGAAAAAGGTTGTCCAGAGATAGAAGGGGTTCACGCGCCGGTAGAACTCAAGGCGTTTCACCTGTTCTTCGAAGGTTTCGCCGGGCAGGCCGAAAAACGCACTCAGGCCGAACTCGACCCCATATTTCCGCAACCAGTCCGTTACCTGGATTACGTGGTCATTGCTGACGTTCTTGTGGAACAGATTCCGGCGCTGCTCCTCGTCGGCCGTTTCCACCGACACCGCGACCCCCCAGGCGCCGGCTTGCGCCAAAAGCCGGATGTCGGATTCCTCGATAGGCCCAAAACGGAAATTGGCGAGAAAAGGTATGCCTACCCGGTCCCTGTAGAGCGGCAGGAAATCGCGCAGCCATTGGTTCTTGACCCAGAGGACTTCATCGATGAAGAAAACGGTCTTGACTCTTGCGGCATGGTTGCGGAGCGTGTGCTCGATCTCCGCTATGGCCCGCTCAGGACTCATCTTGCGGATGTAGGCGCCCCCGTCCCCGAAGTGGTCTTTCAGCGGCGTGTTTGAACAGAAGGTGCATGAGAATGGGCAACCGCGCCCGGTCATGACGCGCAGGTATGGGCTGCGCCGAAAGAACACGTACTTGTCGTAGAGCTGGCGGTCGTGATACGGCAGGTTATCCATGACGACGAGGTCGCGGCGCGCCGGATTGCGGACGACACCATCGCGCGTCTTTACCCAGAACCCCTCGATGCGGCTGTAGTCTTCGCCCCGGTCCAAGGCCGCGCACAATTCGCGCATGCAGTATTCACCCTCGCCCAGACAGACGATATCCACGCCCTCGTCCTCGACGATATCAGGCCGGAAGATGGCGTGCACATTCCCGAATACGATGATAGCGCCTGTCGCGTCCTTGACCCGTTTCGCGGTGCGCAGCGCCCACGGCGCGCTGGGCGACAAGATGGAGAAACCCACCACGTCGGGGCGAAAAGCAGCCACCTCGCGCAGGAACTTCTCCTCGTTCGTCTGGTTGTCAAAGAAGACATCGACCGTGTGGCCCGCTTCCTTCAGCACCGCCGAGATGCACATGAAGCCCATGTACTCGACCAGCACGTCCTGACAAAACGCCACGCGCGCCATGGATGACATCCTTCTGCGTGTCCCGCCTGCCACGTGAAGCGGTTTATGCGCAAGCCCACGTCGCGAGCGCCGGTCAAGACAAACGCCGGACCGCTCCGCGTATGGCAACACAGGGAAACCAGGTGAAAATCCCGTCAGGTTCCAGTCCGGCCCTTGCTCACGCTACACTTTTGGGCAGACGGAAATGGACGCTCTCTTCAACGAGCGCACGTTCTTCCACCTCGCACGGTTCGACGGCGCGCAAGTGTTCGATGACCCCTTTCACCAAGCCCTCGGGCACGCTTGCGCCGGAAGTAATCAGCACCCTTGTGACGCCTTCCAGCCATGCGGCGTCGATGGCGGCGGCGTCGGGAATGAGATAGGCGGACTTGCCGAGCCCACGGGCGATGCCCGCGAGACGCGTCGAGTTGGCGCTTTCCGTGTCGCCGACCACGAGAACCAAGTCGACTTCGGGGGTCCAGGCGCGCACCGCCGCCTGCCGGTTCGACGTAGCGTAGCAGATGTCTTCCTTTGGCGGACCCTCGATCTCGGGGAAACGGGCCTTGAGCGCTTCAACGATCTCCGCGCAGTCGTCGACGCTCAGTGTGGTCTGCGTGATATAGGCCACTTGGCTCGGATCCTCGACCTCGAGCGCAGCCACCTCTTCCTTAGACTGGATCAGCTTGATGTTCTCGGGCGCCTGGCCCATCGTCCCAATGGTCTCGTCGTGGCCCGCCTCCCCTACAAGCACGATCGTCATGGCGCGCGAGGCGAAACGCCTCGCCTCATGATGGACTTTTTCGACCAGTGGGCAGGTGGCGTCGATCACTTCGAGATGCAGCCGCTGCGCGCTGTCCCACCGGTCCGGACCTACGCCGTGAGCGCTGAACAGCACATGGGAGCCCTCGGGCACGTCCTCGACGTGCTTGACGAATATGGCGCCCATGCGGCGCAGGTCATTCACGACGTGCGCGTTGTGAACGATATTGTTCAGAACATAGACGGGCGCGCCGTGCCGTTCGAGCGCGCGCTCGACGCATTTGATCGCCCGCTCGACGCCCGCGCAGAAGCCGCGCGGCTTCGCAAGAATGATATGCATGCCGGATCCTTCGCCCGCCGGCCGCCCTCGCGGGAAGAAACATCCACGGACCGGCGTCCTATTCCACAAGACAACGCGCGTTGAGACGCCCGCAACACGCCTCAACGCGCGAAACCTGCCGCTTTGCCGCCCTACTTGCCGTAGAAGGCCTTCATGTCATCGAGCGACAACGGCTTGTAGTCGCCCGCATGGCCGGCCTGGCCGAACGCCTTCATGCGCTCCACGTAAACGTTGTACGCGGATTCCCGCGCCGGCTTCAGGTAGTCGCGCGGGTCAAACTTGCCCGGGCTCTCCGCGAACACCTGGAGAATAGCGCCCGTAATGGCCAAGCGGCTGTCTGTGTCCACGTTGACCTTGCGCACGCCGTGACGGATGCCGTCCGCGATCTGTTCCAGCGGCACGCCCTGCGTGCCGGGCATCCGGTTCTGCGACGTCACGGCCGCGAGAAACCTCGCCACATCCAGTGCATCGTGCAGATTGTACACCTTGCCCATGAACAGGAGCTTGGCCGGGTCGCCCTCGACGCGCTGGACCACGTGGTGCGCATTGACCTGGTTCGTCAGTTCGCGCGGCACCGAGCTCGAGCCATGCATAACCATGTGGCACGTGGGCATGCGCTTGTGAATATCGTGAATACGTTCCATTGCGAGCGCCGGCGGCAGCACCTCGCCCGTTTTCGGGTCCTTGCGGCCCGACTTGTACGCGCCGTGGCTCGTGCCGATGGCCACCGCGAGCGCGTCGACGTTCGTCGACGCCACAAATTCTTCCGCCTGCTTCGGGTCGGTCAGGTGCGCGTTGACTTGGTCCGTGCTCAGGCCCGCGCCGTGGCCGTCTTCGATGCCGCCAAGGCAGCCGAGTTCGCCTTCCACCGTCACGCCGAGCGGATGCGCCCGTTCGACGACTTCCTTCGTGATCGCGACGTTCTGCTCGTAACTGTTCGGCTTCTTGCCCGATTCATCGAGCGAACCGTCGATCATCACCGAGGTGAACCCCAGTTCGATGGCCTGCATGCACGTCGCGACGCTGTTGCCATGGTCGAGATGCATCGCCACAGGAATGTGCGGGTATTCTTCCGCCGCCGCTTCCATCAGCTTCTTCAGGTAGACCATCTTGCTGTATTTCAGCGCGCCGCGGCTCGCCTGGATGATCACCGGGCTGTTCGTGTCGTTCGCGGCCTGCATGATCGCCTGGATTTGTTCCATGTTGTTGACGTTGAACGCGCCAACGCCATAGTCGCCTTTGGCCGCTTCATCAAGTATCTGTCGCATGGGTACGAGTGGCATAATGCTTGTTCTCCTCGGGGCATGGCCGCGCCATTCCCGGCTTGCGCGCCGTTGTATGCGTATACGGCGCTTGTCACGTTTTCCCAGAAATTCGGGATGCCTGTGAAGGCAGAGGTGGGCGCGGTGTCCGCTAACACCGTGCTTATTTATACCTATTTCGAGGCACCGAAGTCAAATCAAGCCTTGCACGCCTT
>JAGMZX010000065.1:0-26918 GCA_018005585.1 Candidatus Hydrogenedentota bacterium
TTGTCGAAGACATGGCAAAAGAAAGCAGCAACGCATTATCCGCTGAACCGTTTTCTTGTTCAACCTCGATTGCGGGCAATACGCAATGACTCGAGTCACGGATTTCGTAAGACCTGCCGGGCCAGGCGGGCGTTTGGGCGGGATTGTGTTTTTCCTGTAAGATGCGTATGGTTTTGTCTGCGCGGGAGGAACATGCCATGGATGCACAGCAGGCCCAATCCAAATTCCAGCAGGCGGACGTGCTTTTCAAGAAGGGGCGGCCCCAGGAAGCTTTGGCGGTCTTGTGTGAATTGGAGGCCGCTTTTCCCAACACGAGGAACATTCTTTATCCAAAGGCTTTATGCCTGGAGAAACTGGGCCGTACGGCCGAGGCGGCTCAGGTCTGTGATGTGTTGGTTCGGCAGTTTCAGGATCCGCGCGCGCAGGCGCTCATGAACCAGATGCAAGTTGCCGCCAGCGCCGCGCCGGTAATACCGGGTCTGGACGGGCTTGATTTTGACCTGATGCAGCCCGCTGCTTCCGCATTCGCGCCACCCAAGGCGGCAGCGGCCGCGCCGGCGCAGGGAGGGGGGCGGAAAACGTGGCTAATCCTGGCGATTGCGGGGGTGGTGCTGGCCTTGGGCGCGGCGGGCGTGACCGGTGCGAAACTGGGCTTGTTTGCGGGCGGCGCATCGAAGCTGCAACAGCTGGAAACGCGGCTCAAGGATACGTTTGACGCGTCCGGCTCCTTCACTGGGGTTCTGGACGCCTCGTTTCCCATGCCCGACCCCCGGATTCCCATGACCATTACGTTCGGCGGAACCATCGAGTATCTGCAGAAAGACAACCACGTCTACTTCCGCATCGAGGGCGCGCCGTCCGCGTCGGGCGGAGTGCCATTGCCGTCCATGGCGATGAAAATGGTGTCGAATGGCGAGGAGCAGTTCCTGGAAATGAATATCGGCGGGCAGACCATGGTGGTCAGAGTGCCCATGTCCGCCGCGGGCGCGATGCAGCCGAGTCCGGCCGCGATTTTTGCCGTGCTGCGCGAGAATTTCGACATCAAATCGCTCCCCGACGCGAAGGTAGGGGGCAAAGACGTGTGGGTGTTCGATCTGACGCCCAAACCTGGAACCGTTCCGGACACATCGGCGATGCCCATTCCCGCGCCGCAATTGGACCGGGCGCGCGTTTCCTGTGCGGGGGACGACCTCTCCTATTTCAAGCTGGAAGCATTGGATGCCGCCGGCGCGAGCCAGTTGTCCGTGGCGTTGTTGAATGTGCGGGTCAATGCGCCGCTGTCGCCCGAACAGTTTGCCTATGCGCCGCCTGCGGGAGCACAGGTGATGGAGATGAGCGACCTCGCCGGCGGCGGCATGCTGCCGATGTTGATGGGCGGTGCCGGTGGCGGCTGAGTGCCTACCCTTCTTCGTGCTTGGTTTCGGCCGGCCGGGAAGGGGGGTCAACGTTCGCGGCGCTTGTTGCGCCGGTGATGCTGTTATAGACCTGGCCGGTCGTTTCGCGCACTCTGCGCAACAGACGACGCGCCCACAGGAATTCCGTGCCCAGAACGCCCAGGCCCGCGACGGTGACTACGACGCCCGGCCCTGGCAGCAACAACATCGCCAGTCCCGCGAGAAGCACGGTGCCGCCGACCACCAGAACGATGAGCCGGCGGGCCTGCGCTATGGTGAGATTCGTGATGAGAGCGCCTGCAGCCGCGCGAACAGACGGCGAAAACCACAGCGCCGCTCCCGCGAGCAGCACTGCCAGGCACGCAGCGGCAACAATCCAAGTCATCAGGTATATCCTGCCATCTGTTGCTTACATACAACCGCGGGCAATACTTATTCAAGCGGGAGACGGGTCAGGTGCGGGAAGCGCGCACTATCCAGCCGAGGCACTGCCGTGCGCGCATCGACCCGGTGTGATAGCGTAACAAGTGTTCATGGCCGCCGGAGGCAATGCGCGCGCACTCGGCCGGCGATGCGAGGTAGTGATTGAATTTCCGTTCCATTTCCTCGAGGTCGCTGAAGAAGACGGCGTTTTCCCCGTCGGTGAAGTCGTGAGGAATGCGAATAGGCAGCCGCTCGGAGAACAGCATGGCGCCGTGCGCCGGTATTTCCCAATAACGGACGGTGTCAAACCCAAATCCGAAACAGTTGAGTCCGATGCGGCTTTCGCGCAAGAGCGTCAGGTATTGCTCTTGCGGATAACCGGCTGACAGGGTGACGCCAAGCCGCGCCTCGATCCGTTCCAGGAAGAGCCGGCGCAGGCCAGACTGCCGATGGCCTGCCCAGAAGAACGGCCTGGAGCGCGGCGTGACGCCGGGTGGCGCGGACACGCGCGAGTCTGGGTAGGCAAAAGGCAGAGGAAAGGCATTCGGGCCGTAATCCGCGCAACGCAGCATCTCGCGCTTGAAATAGCCCGCAACGCTTGAGAGGCCCAGATGTTCCATGACGCGGGGCCGCAGGTTCAGGGCGGCATCGAGCGCGTCGACGATGAACAAGGGGCGACTGCGCGCCGCGTTCGCGATGGCGCGCGCGGTTTCCCGCTCGAGGAAAGCCTCACAATCGCCATAAAGCACGACATCGAACCATCCGCTCTTAAGGCGGTCGAGAATTTCGGATAATTCGGTTGGATTGCCCGCGCGGTCAAAAGCGCACGGGTAGTTCTTGTATTCCTCCGGTCCCTCGCCGTGCAGCGAAGGCTTGTAGGGAAACTCCATGACATTGTCCTCGCCGAGTACGGAGCACAGGCCATCATAGAGCACGTCGAGACCGTAGTGAGGCCGTGGATGGGTGACCAGCAGCATACGGTGCGGCCCAGCGGCCTCGGCGTCTGTCCACAAGGGAGCTTCTTCGCCGGGCCATGCGCGGGAGGAGGACCGTGACAGGATTGCGCCTAGCTGCCGCCGGACGGTGTCCGTGGGCGCGGCATGTTGTGCCGAGCGGAGCAGCCGGGCCGCCATCTCGGTATCGTCCAAAAGGCGCCAGAATTCCGCCTGGCATTGATATGCCGGTGCGAAGTCGGGCCGGTCCGCGACGAGCTGATGGAACAGTTCCTGGGCTTTGTCGAAGTGGTCCAAGGGCGGAAGATCGGGGCGTTGCTTGAGCCACGCCAGAAGGCACAAGTGCATTTGCGCGCGGACGTTGATGCGAACGTCCTCATCCTGAAGATAGACGGCTGGGATGTGCGCGAGCACTTCAAAGGCCCAGTCGGGGTGGCCCGCGTCGAAAAGGTGCTCCGCCTGTGCGAGGGGATCGTATTCCGGGCGTACGAACAGAAGCAGGTATTCTGACGCGGACCCGGATGGCGCGGGCACAAGGACCGGCCAGCGATTGTATAGTCCAAATCCTGCCTCCTGGACGGTCCGCACGATTCCTTCATAGGGGAAGTGCTGTCCGGCTGCGTCCTGCTCCGGCGCATCGACGGGTGCGGGCGCGCGTACGAGCAGCCAGCCCCCGGTCTTGAGGGTGCAGGCCAGCAAGCGCAGACGTTCGCGGAGAACGCCGACGCCGGACTCCGTTTCCGGTACCAGCAGGGCGTCAAAGCAGGCTTCAGTAAAGGGGGGCGCCCCATCAGGAACATCCGCGGTTACGGAATCCAGGCAGGCACGGGCAAAAGGCAGACATTCCGGGCGGGTCTCGAAACCATGAACCTCGATGCCGCGTTCCCGTCGCAGGAGGTAACCTATTTCGCCACGGCCGGCCGGCACTATCAACAGGCGGCGGATGAACATGGGCAGCAGTCCGCGAAGATTCGAGGAATCAACGGGGCCGTCGCCAGGACTTGTCATGGACCGCCCTCTCAGGTGTATTCAAGAACGCGGCGAATGCTTCTCGTCTTGGATGGGCGCTGACTCACAACCCGATTTCCTTCCGCAGCGCGATCTTATTGACCTTCCCGCTAGGTAGCAGCGGCAGTTCTGGCCGCAGTTCGAAGTGCTTGGGCACCTTGAAATTCGCCAGGCGGTCCTTGCAGTACGCCTGCAATGCATTCTCTGTAACCGTCTGGCCGGGTTTCAGCATCAGGAAAGCATAGCCGGCTTCCGAATAGAGTTCGTCGGGTACGCCCAGGACCGCCGCGAACAGCACGGCCGGATGGCGTTCCAGGACGTCTTCGATCTCGCGGGGATAAACGTTCTCGCCACCCGTTTTGAACATTTCGGAGCGGTGGCCCGTCAGGAATAGGCAACCCTCGGCGTCCAGGTATCCGACGTCGCCGGTGTAGTACCACCCCTGCGTGTCGAGCACCTCCGCGGTGGCGCCCGGGTTATTCAGGTAGCCTTTCATGACAATCTCGCCGCGCACGGCGATTTCGCCCGTTTCGCCGGGCGGCAGGGGGCTCCGCTTCTCGTCCACGACACGCATCTCGAAGGGCGGCACGATGCGTCCGGCGGCTTTCGCGAGCAGTTGCCGGCCGTCATGCGGCGCGCTATAGGTGCAGAAACCGCAAAGTTCCGTCGAGCCGTATCCGGTGATCAACCGCGCGCCAGTCCGTTCGCTGATTATGGAGAGCACGTCGAGCATGACCTCGGGCGCCGCGGAACCGCTCCAGACGAATGCCTGGACGTGGCTCCAGTCCATTTCCGGGAACCTTGGCGCCTGGAATTGAAGCAGAAACATGACCGGGACCTGCCCGACCACGGAGATGCGCTCCCTTTCGATGACTTCGAGGGAGCCTTGGGCTTCGAAGCGGTCCATGAGCACGATACAGCCGCCGCCATATATGGTGGTAAAGCCGATCTCCACGTCCGCGGCCACGTGGTTGATGGGAAAATGCAGGAGCGCGCGGGTGTTCTCATCGAAGCCGAAATGCCTCAGTTCGACCGCGACATTCGCGAGAATGCTGCGGTGCGTGTGGAGAACGCCCTTGGGCTTGCCCGTCGAGCCGGAGGTGTACATCAGCAGCGTTTCGTCCTGCGGATGCACCGTTGCGGCGCGGCGGGCCAAGGCTTCATTGAGGTGCTCGCGGGACGCACCCGTGAAAACGGCGTAGCCGTCTTCGGAACGGTTCTGGCCGTTCAGAAACACCACGCGCTGCACGCAGGGGAATTCGTCGGTCAGGATTCGTATGCGCTCACGGTAATCTACGTCCTGAAAGCGGTCGACGGAGAAAACAAGCGCCGGTTGGGCGTCGTGGAACTGGTAGCGCAATTCGTCCAGCGAATACTTGGGAGACAAGCCAAGCCAGATTGCCCCGATTTTCGAGGCGGCCATGAACGTGACCAGAAACTCGGGGCATGCCATGGCGATCATGGCCACGCGGTCGCCCTTTTCAATGCCGGCATCGAGCATGGCTTTCGCCGCGCGGTCGGCCGCGTCTCGAAATCCGGCCCAGGTGATGCGCCGGTTTCCCAGGACCAGCGCCTCTGCGTCCGGCTTCACGGCGGCCCATTTCTCGACATGCTGCCACAACAGCGACAACTCATACGGCTTCATCAAGGCAGTCTCCATCCGGTCCTTGAAACAGAGGTAATCCTACTCCGATTGCGCCGCGCCAATCGAGTATCCCGCGACGCCGAACGTGACGCTGCCGTTGCGTATGGCCTTGTGGTTCTTCTCGTTCAGAACCTGGAAATAGACGCGAACGGCATCGGGCGTTGTCTCCTTTCCGAGGGCGCGCACGGTAATCTCCGTGCCCGGTTCGACCATGCCGGTGAAATGACAGGCGAGGCCGCGGACGCGCCTGGGGTCGGCGGACGCCTCCTCGTTTGTAAGCTCCCGCAGTGCGAGCGCCAGGGTCGCCGTGCCCTGGTAGATGACGTTTTGCAGGCCGACCGCGCGGGCGAACGCGCGCGAAGTGTGAATGGGGAAGGGCACGTCCCCGCACATGTCGTATATCCAGGGGGCCAGCGGGTCGATGCGCAGGCGCTTTTCCCAGAGGACCTCTCTCTCGCCGTTCCAGGGCGCTGCTTGCGGAACGCCCGGAATGCCCGCCCCGCCGTCGGCGCATCGGACGCCGCGCATCATGCCGCCGATGTATTCGCGGAAGATGGTCGCGCCCCGGCTGTCTGCCGCCGTGAAACGCAGGACCATGTGGGTGCCCGCGCGATGGGGCAGAATGGCGGCCACTTCGCCGGTGATGGTCAGCGTACTCCCTGGCGCCATGGGGTGATGCCATTCGAGCGCTTCGCTGTAATGGACCTGCTGCGCGAGCACTTCCGTGGGAAAATCGCCCACATCCCAAAATTCGGCGAAACGGGAGGCCAACTGCCAAGTCAACGACACGGCGAGCATGGGCGGCGCGATGACCCCGTCGGCGCGCTCGTCATCGAAATAGAGGGGATTCGCATCGCCGACGCCCGCGGCATAGGCCATGGACTGCCTGGGGGTTATGGTCACGACGCAGGGCCGCGACCGCTTGCCAACATATTTCGAGCTCAATTCCATAGGGTTCTCCCACGCGACCAGCCCGCGCGCAGTTGGTTTCGTTCGTGGCGCGCCTGCCACGCAGATGCGAAAAGGTAGCACGATTGCCCCGCACGAAGAAACATCCCGACGACTCCCAAGCTTCCAACCCCTCCTGAGTTCACGGCGCGGCCCATGCGGGGAACTGACCAAGGTCGATGTCGAAGACGATGCGGCCCAAGGTGAGGGTGGCGCCGGTGAGCGTAATGACGCAGACGAGAATCAGAAGACTGCCGATGCGGACCATGGTCGGCACACGCAGGCGCTTTGTTCCGAACACGACAGCGTTGGGCGGGGTCGAGACCGGCAGCATGAGGGCGAAGGAGCAGGAAAACGTGGCCGGAATCATGAGGAGCAGCGGGTTGAGACGCAGACTGACCGCCAGCGCGCCCACGATTGGGAGCAGGACTTGCGTCGTGGCGGAATTTGACGCGAATTCGGTGAGCAGCGCGGCTATGAGGCAGACGATCAGCACAATTTGAGCAGGATGCAGCGAGGACAGGCTGGAGAGTTGTCCGTCAACCCACAGGGAAAGTCCGGAACTCTGGAATCCCGCGGCCAGGACAAAACCGCCCCCGAGCAGCAGCACGATGTCCCAAGGAAGATGCCGCGCCGTTTCCCAATCCAGGATGCGTTTCCCGGGTTCGCTTTCTGACGGCAGCATGAACAGCAGAAGGGACATGGCGGTCGCGACAACGCCGTGTTGGAGGTTGTTGGTGCCCGGTTACACGTCCGGCGGCGCCATGAGTGAAAGACTGCAAGCCGGGACGCCCAGAAGCATCACGGCGTCGAGCCGCTTTCGGGCCGCAGGCGGACCGGAAACTTCAATCACTATCTCTTACCCCATTCGGCCATAGCCGGACGGAAACGGCCCATGGCTTCCACGCGCGGGACTTTCCGGGATGCACGGGACAGCCATGGCCACGATGTGGCATCAGACGGCGGGCCGCCCAACGCTGAAGTAGCGGAAGCCGAGTTCTTTCATGACTTTCGGCGTGTATATGTTGCGTCCGTCGAAGATGACTTTTTCCGCCATCAGACCGGCCATGCGCTCGTAGTCGGGACGGCGAAATTCGTTCCATTCAGTCACGATGACCAGGCCGTTCGCGCCGTCAAGCGCATCATAGTACTTGCGGACGCACGGGACGGAATCGCCGAAACGTTTCTGTATGTGCGGCGCGGCGACAGGGTCGTAGACGACGATGGCCGCGCCGGCGTTACGCAGGCGCTCGATCAGGTGCAGCGCCGGTGCGCCGCGAACATCGTCCGTGCGCGGCTTGAAACTGACCCCCCACAACGCGAGCCGCTTGCGGGGCAGCGCATCGCCGTAGTACGTCAGAATGCGTTCGAGAAAGCGGTCTATCTGCCGTTCGTTTACGCCGTTGATGCCTGCGAGAAGGTCACAGTCGCAACCTAGCGTCTTTGCGAAGGCGATACAGGCGCGCAGGTCCTTGGGCAGGCCCGACCCGCCAAAACCGATGCCGGGGAAGAGGTAGGTAGGCCCGATCCGGTGGTCAGAAGCGACGCCTTCGCGCACGGAGCTAATGTCGGCGCCGCACGCGTCACAGACTTCCGCCAATTGATTCATAAGCGAGATGCGCGACGCCAGCATGACGTTCGTGGCGTATTTCGTCATTTCCGCGCTGACGGGCGACATCAGGAGAATGGGGCGCCCCGTGCGCAGGAAGGGCGCGTACAGTTCGCGCATAATCTCGCGGACGCGAACCTCCTCGCAGCCAATTACGATGCGGTCTGGACGCAGGAAATCGTCGATTGCGGCCCCCTCGCGCAGAAAGTCGGGGTTTACGACGATATCGAAGGCGTGCTCAGTGCTTTCGCGGAGGATTTGCTCGAACTTGGCCGCGGTGCCGGGCGGGCATGTGCTCTTGTTCACGAGGATGCGATAGCCGGTCATGGCTGTGCCAATCTGGCGCACAGCGGCGAAAATCTGGGACAGGTCGGCGCTGCCGTCCTCATTCGAGGGCGTGCCCACGCACAGGAATACCAGAAGGCAGTCCTTCACGGCTTCTTCAAGGCCGGTGGAGAAGAACAGCCGCTCTTCTTCTATATTGCGCGCCAGCAGTTCCTCGAGACCGGGCTCATGAATCGGGAGCCTGCCCTGCTGCAGCGTTCGGATTCGTTCGGCGTTCTGGTCCACACAGGTGACTTGGTGCCCGTGCTCCGCAAGACCGGTGCCCGTGACCAGCCCCTGGTAACCTGTGCCGACAATTGTGATTCTCATATGCCCTCTTCCGTGACGTGCCGATCAGGCTTTAACCGGGTTGCGCGGCCGTTTCCCCAAGTGAAATGTGATGAAATCCATGCTGACCGCGCCGTCTCTCCTGCTTACTCATCCGCTTCCGCGGCAGGCTCGTGCCAGGCCGCATCCTGAGCCGCAATATCGAGAGACCGCTCGAAACGCTTGATGTTGGCCTTCGCATCGTCCTCGTTGAGCACGAAGAGCTTGTCCAGGTTGGTTATTTGGAATATTTCACGGATGTTGGGCGCCACGGCGCAGATGCGGAAGCGCCCCTCGAGTTCCTGGACGGCCTTGTTGATACGCAGGAGTTCCGTCAGCACGGCGCTCGAAAGATAGTCGACATTCTCGAGACTGAGCAGCAGGTTAATCCCGCGCTTGCCTTTTACGTGCCGCAGCATCTGATTGCCGAATTCAGCAACGTTCAGCGCGCTCAGAACGCTCGAGGAACGTACCGTGGCCACGGTAATGCGGCCCGCACGCTTGAATTCGACCAGCACCCGCTTTCTCTCCGCCATGCTCAACCTCCCGCGGCGCATTTCCCGCGGCGAAACGCCATTTCGAGACACTTGCAGGCCTGGTCGTACCGGATGTACTCCATATAATGCTTCATCAGGCAGACACCCCGGCCGCCTGGCTGTTGCGCGTCCGGCAGGCAAACCTGCTCCGGCTGGAAGCCGCTTCCCTCGTCGTAGACCCGGATGATGCAGTGGTCGCCGTCCTCAGTCAGTTCCAACCGCACATGGCGCCGGGGGTCGCTGGCGTTGCCGTGGCGTATTGCGTTCACCAAAGCCTCTTCCAGGCAGAGCCGCGCCGCGCTTTGGTGCTCCTGCGCAATCCAGCCATGGCGCGCCAGCGCTTCCAGAGCCCGGCCCAGTGTCGCGTTCAAGGCCGCGAAGGTGCTGGGAAACTCCTCCTCGAAAAAGGGCCGTTGCGCGCGCCCAACCGGCTGTGCCAAGTGGACGTCTTTGGCGTGGCGGTGTGTCCCGCCTCGTGCTGCGGCAGTGTTTCTCACGCGATTGGGGCCTATTGCTCCGTAATTGCAGCAAAAACCGAAACAACACAAGCGATGCACGACAGCTTGCGCACTATTGACACATGATAAGGATAGCATAGCGGGACGTGAAAAAGCGAAAGCCCGGACGCTGCGCCATGGCATGCGCGCGGCGTCCGGGGCTGTCTCTTGCTGAGAAGGCCTTGCGGCCCGGCGTCTTCTTACTTGAGGGAGATGCTCAGGGTCGAAGCTTGCCAAGTCCCGTTCATCTCGGAGACGGAACGCAGTTCATCCACGATGGCGGCTACCTGGCCCGCGATAATGCTGGCGTCTTCCGGCAGAGCGCCGAACAGATTTGCCAACGGCTCAATGACATCGGTGTACAGCGAGGTCTTGAGCAGCAGGGCGCTGTAGCGCGGCTTGGCCGGGTCGAGCGGCGGCGCAAGCGTGGCAAACAGCTCGCTCTGCTTTTCGGCGGTGAACAGATCGATGATGCGCTTTACTTCGTCCACGCTGTTCGAAACGAGGACCATGTCGCCCAGATAGGCGATGGACAGCGGCACCGGGATGCCCGCGACCACGGAGGCGATTTCGACGTTGTTGTACGTTTCCTCGGGCATCGTGGGCACAAACATCTGGAGCAGGCCCTTGGTCGCCTCTGCATTCTGCAGCCCAATCATCACGGATGCGGCCGGGAAATCGTCCGCGGCAGCCAAGCCGATGGTGATTTCCGGTCCGATCATCTGGAGTACCTGGCGGCCCATGGTGAGGCCTTGAGCGACTTGGGGGTCGCTTGCGGACTGGGCGACTATGGTGTCGATCACGAGGTCGGAAAGCATCGTTTTCATTTCATTGGTCAGATACAGGCTCAGGAAGAAGAGGGTCTTCTCCGAGAGCATGGGCGCGTACCGCAACGGCTGAGCCTGGCCCGCCTGAGTCAGAGCGGCCGGATGCGTGGCCGTATCCATGCGCGTGGCCAGTTCCACCCTGTTGTCGTGCAGGCCGAGCGTGACCAGGATGGGGTCTTTGGCGCCTTCGCCTTCCCAGAGCGCCGCCATCATGCCCATCTGTTTCTCGAGGAGCGCCTGGGTCGTCGGGTCCTCATTCGTGAATGCGCCCGCGAGGGCCATAAGCGCCGGAATGAAATCCGCCCCGTAGATCTGCAGCGAAATCTCGTTGGGCACGCCCGCCGGGCAATCCGCGCTTCCATAGCGCAACGTGGCGGGTTCCTTAAGGCTCAGGGCGGTGTTGGCGACCATGTCCAGCGAGTTGCCCAGCACGACCTTGTTGTCCGCGATGAAGTAATTGAAGTTGTCCGCGCCGAGCGACTTGACCGTCACATCGCCGGCCGATACGTTGTCGAAGGCGTCCGGGTCGAGGTCGGCGTACAGGACCCCCAAATCGTTGACGGTCGTTTCAGCCGTTGCCGCGTCCGTGATGCCGAGCACGACGGTGAACGCGGGGACAACGAGCATGTCGTCGAGCGCGTCCTCGAAGGCTTCCATGTCGTCGAAATCGTCTGTGTCGCCTGCTTCGTCCGCTTTGTCCGCGCCGCTGTCCGCGGCGTCCGCGTCTTCTACCGCCTCCGCGCTCTCGGCCTGTTCGGCCTCTTCACGGGCTTTCTTGGCTTCGGCCAGCTTCTTCTGAATATCTTCTATGCTCTTCACGGTCGGAGACAGGTCGACAAACACCGCTATCGGCGCATTCACGTCGATACCGAGACCCTGCCCCAGTTCCTCGAGGTTTTCCGCATCCACCCCAAGGTCGATGGCTGCGTCGGCGATGGCGCCTTCCAGCGCGCCTTGGGCGTCGAGTTCCGGGGCAATCCGGTCGACGACGGGCAGCAGGGTCTGGACCAGATTGTTCAACGGGGGCACACCGAGCGCCACGGCGGTCTGTTTTGGCATGCACTGGAGCACAGGCAGCGTAAGCGGGGCCGTTTCCTGGGCGCCGCACACCCCTGCGGCGACCACTGCGATGAGCGCCGCGAGACCGCCGATTCTTGTGTAAGTCCTTGATGTTCCAAAGGTTCTCCCAAACATGCTGTTCTCCTCTTGACCTGGTTTTCTCAGCCTCAGGATAGTTGTTACAGCAGGCGGCGTATCACGGGGACGCCCTCCGCTGACATCTGCATATTGAGCAACACGAACGACTCAGCCGACACGCTACGGGACAGGCAATGCCCCACCATGCTGCTTCCATCCGCAGGATCAGACCACACGGAAATGGTTACAGTTTCAACCCTTGCCCGCCGGCTTGTAGTCCGGGCATTTGACCGCGTTAGGCCGTTCGCGCCGGTGGCAAGCCGAGGGGTGGTCGTAGCGGCAGTTGTCGCACAGGAATTCCGTGGGGCAGACGGCGCGCAACCACCATTGACGTATCCGGTCGCGCAAAGTCATGACCGTTTCCCGTACTGGCCCCGGTATTCGCTGGGGGTGATGCCCTCGAATTTCTTGAACAACTTGCTGAAATGGCTCTGGTCGCGTATCCCGACACGGTGAGCGACCGCCGTGGCGCTCAAACTGGTGCGCCGCAGCAGTTCCTTGGCCTGGTCAATGCGCAGGCGGCCCACGTACTCGTAATAACTCATGCCGAACTGGCGTTTGAGCCGCTTGCTGATGGTGGAAGCCTTTAGACCGAGATGATTGGCAACCTCGGACAGGGCAATGCTGTCTGGAAGACGTTCGATGACCAGCCGGTTGATTTCCTTGTAGGCGAGGCGGGCCTTCTCGACGGGCGGAGCCGGTTTCGATGGTTTGCCCGGCTTGACTCCCCGCAGCAGGCGCAGCGCCGCTTCGAGCAGTCCGCTGTCGTGCGATTCGGACTCGATTTGCTCGATGAAGGGCCCCAATTGGCTCCAGGCGCGTGATGTATCGAGGGGAACTCGTTCCGCGGCCTCGATGGCCGCCGCGGCGGCGGCGAGGATGCGCGCGCGCCGGACGGACGGCTTAGGCCGCACCCCGCCGTGCGCCTCGCCCAGCAAACCCTCGAGTATGTCGCGGACGAGACCCATTTGCCCGCCCGCCAGCGCGAGCGCCGTCTCCGTGGCCTGGTAGGGGACGGCATGGAATTCCTGAACGCGGCGGCGGCCTGGCGCGTGGTCCGGCTCAGGAGGCGCAACGGTATCGGCGGCGGCTTCGCGAGCAGTCTCGGCGGCCGCCTCGCGCCAGCAGCGCGCCAGGTCTTCGCGCAGCCACTCCGCCGCGGCGTAGATGGACCCTTCCGGGGCGCGATGGACATCACGCAGGTCAAACGCCGGGGCGTTTTCCGTTTCCGGCAACGGCTGAAGAACTTGATAGGCGGTTTGCACGCGTTCTTCGAGGAGGTCGTCCAGATGCGCGGGCGCAAAGGGCCCAAAAGTAAGGATGAATCGCTCGCCCGCGAGCGCGGGCACGGCGATACAGGTAAACCCCACGTGGCAGATGAATGGGATGCCGCGTTGCTGCCGCAACGCGGTGGCGGCGGCCCCGAGCCGCGACGCACGGCAGCGATTCTTCCCCTCGGCGCAGGCATTGACGCGGGCACAGGCTTCGCAGCCGCCCCAACGCGCGATCACGGGGCCTTCTTCGCCCCGGGTGACGTAGTGGAGGGCAAGGGGCGTTCCGGCGGCCCGGGCGGCCCGGGCGAGGGTTCGCTGAACTTCGGGGCGGCGCAAGAACAACAGGGGTCTCATGGCGCCACCTCGAATAAGGGAGTCGGCCGGTCTTTCTCCGCCAGATGGAGTTGGGCGGGATGATTCCGCAGGACTGCCCCGGCCAGGTCGCGCACGAGGTCGGGCGTGTTGTTGTGTTCGCTGAGGTGAACGAGCACGACGGTGCGCAGTCGTTCGTGCAGGAGCGCGCCCAGGAGCGAGCACATGTCCTGGTTCGAGAGGTGGCCGATGCGGCTGCGGATGCGTTGTTGCACCTGCGGCGGATAATCGCCCGCCAGCAGCCGCCGGGGGCAGTAGTTGGCTTCCAGCACGACGGCATGGGAACCGGCCAGGCTGCGCCGGACCACGTGCGAGACGTGGCCGAGGTCCGTGGCAAGGCCGAGCTGGGCCCCGTTGCGGCGCACAACGTAGTTTACGGGGTCGCCCGCGTCGTGCGAGACGCTGAAACTGGATATTTCGAGGTCGCCGACGGGAATCGTGTCGCCAGGCTCGAATACCTCGACTGCGCCCGCGGGGGCGATAGTGGCCGGCAGGCGGGCGCAGGTCTGTTCCGTGAGGAATACAGGCGTGCCGAAGCGGCGGGTCAAGACGCCCAGCCCCGCCACATGGTCGCTGTGTTCGTGAGTGATGAATACTGCGTTCAGCCCCTCCAGGGATTCCCCCACTGCGGCCGCCCGTGCCTGCAACTGGCGCAGGCTGAGCCCGCAGTCGACCAGCACCTTGGCCTTGTCAGAAACGATGAGCGTCGCGTTGCCGCTGCTGCCACTGCCGAGAAGACTGAACCGGAACACCGGGAAGGCCCTTCTGATGCGCAAAACAATCCGCCGATAACGGAGTATAGCACGGCTTCGCGCGGCGTCATCAATTGACGGATGGGACCGGGCTTGCTATAATGGCATGGGAGTTGCTTAGAAGGAGCCATTACTGATGATTCGTATGGAGCCGAGGCTGGTGCAAACCCAGCGCCAGCAACTCGTGCTGACCCAGAAAATGCAGCAGGCTATCCACATCCTGCAGCTTTCGGGCGTGGAACTCGAGCAGTACGTCCAGCAGGAATTGGAGAGCAACCCCGTCCTGGAACTGGTGCCGAAACAGGAAGCCCCGGAACCGCCGGCGCCCGCCGAACCGCCCGGCGAACGGGAGGAATTCGAGGCGACCTTTGACTTGGACGATTACCGGGACCAGTGGCGCCGGAAAGAGGGTACCGACCTGAGCCGGAACGCCGATCTGGCCGCGCGGCGCGAGTACTACCAGAATTCCATTACGAAGGGGGAGTCGCTATCGGAGCATCTGTTGACGCAATTGCGCATGGCTACCGGGGATGCCCGGACCATCCAGATAGGCGAGTGCATCATTGGCGACATCAATGAGCGGGGCTATTTCACGGGCGATTTGGCCGCGATAGCCGCGGACATGCAGACCCCGGTCGAAGAGGTGGAATCGGTCCTGCGGCTGGTCCAGCGCTTTGACCCGGCGGGCGTGGGCGCGCGCACGGTGGTCGAGTGCCTGCTCCTGCAGATTGAGGTCGAATATCCCGATGAAGAGGAGCTGAAGACCCTGGTCTTGGAGCATATCGAGGCACTGGAACGGCGCCAGATCCCCAGAATCGCCAAGGCGATGAAGTTGTCCGTCGAGCGCGTCGAAGAACTGTGCGCCATGCTGACGCGTCTCGATCCCTGGCCCGGCTATGAGTATTCGCCCATGCCGCCGCAGTACGTCACCCCGGAGGTTGTCGTCGAGAAGGACGAGAACGACGAATATATCGTGTACCTCACGGACGACCGCACGGCTAGTCTGCGTATCAGCCCCGACTACCGGAAGCTCGCGCGGGACGGGGAAATGCCGAAAGAGACCCGGCAATATGTGCGCGACCGGGTTGAGTCGGCGAAGTGGCTTATCCGTAACATTGAGCAGCGTCAGAACACCATTCTGCGGGTCGCAAAGGCGATTATCGATGTTCAGCGCGAATTCCTGGACAAGGGCGTGGAATACATCAAGCCGCTGACCTTGCAGGAAATAGCGGACAAGGTCGGGATTCACGAGGCGACGGTGAGCCGGACCACTCGCGGCAAGTACATCCAGACCCCGCAGGGCCTCTTTGAACTCAAGTACTTCTTCTCGCCCGGCTTGCGCCGCGACAGCGGCGAAGAACAGTCGTCCAAGAGCATCATGTCGCTCGTGCGCAAGATTGTGGACGAAGAAGACAAGCGCAAGCCCCTGAGCGACCAGAAAATCGCGGACATGCTCAAGGAACAGGGCTTGAATATCGCCCGCCGCACCGTTACCAAGTACCGCGAAGCCATGCATATTCCTTCCACCACCATGCGCAAGGCTTATTGATGCGCCGAAAGACAGGCTGGCTCCCGCCCTATGGCAACCACCAGTGAACGCCGATAGACACCGATGGAGTCTGGACGGGCCTGTCGGTGTCCATCCGTGTTCATCGGTGGACCTCCTCGACCGGCGACAGCGGGGTCTCGACCGCTGCCGTTTCCGCTTGGGGGCCGTCCGTGCGGTAGAGGGCCTGTCCCGTGATGGTGCGCACGCCGGTTTCACCGCCGGGGACGCGCACCCGGTACGAAAACGTCGCGGGAAACTTCGGAATGTCGACCCAGATGAACTGGAGCGGCCCCGGATGGCCCGCGGGCAGCTCCAAAGTCGGTTTCGGCCCCGACGCGATGCCCTCGTAGGTCCAGCCCGCCGGTAATTCCTCGACCACGGCCATCGCCGTGACCGGAAAGGTGTTTTCGTCGTATTCAGGCCCCACTTCGAGGTGCAGCGGCGCGCCCGGCGTGTACCCGCCCGCGGGCGCGCGGCGCCGTTGCGCCTATGTGCAGACCCCGATATCCCTTGGTTACCGCCGACCCCACCATTGATTTCAGTTTAGCACCCCTCAAGTCAAGAGGCAAGGGTCAAAATATTAAACCAGATTCCCTGCGTAACAGATGGTAGCCGATATATTCAGTGCGCGGGCCGGGAAACCGGCGCGGTTTGCCGGCGGGTTCTACGGCGGGCGGAGGCAAAGGAGTTGTCATCAGCGATGGCGTGTTCGTGGAGTCTTGATGTCTGTAGCGGGCGCGTTTCGGATTCGGGCGCGGCGCATACTAGAATGGCTTCCCGGAGCAAAGGTTGCGCGGGCGGGGACCGCGGCGGGTCTTGTTTTGATATGAAGAGGTAGTGGTGTGGTGGCCAAGAAAAAGGTTCAGCAGTCGGATGAGGAGATAGCCCTCCGGGCCATCAGTCAGGCGCGGCAGATTGACGGCCGCTTGTTTGTATCGCAGGAAGGGGTCTTTCTTGTGCGGGGCATGCCTGCGTTCGCGCAGCTCTGTGACTGTCTTGCGAGCTGTAGGGAACCGCCGGGGCCGGAGCAGGCGCCTGCCCCTGCCGCGCTGGGCTTCCCGATTTCGGGCACGGTCGCCTTGACGGGCAGCACGGTGGGCACTTGGGCGCGGGCGTTGCAGAAGTGGCGCAGGATTCTCGATGACTATGAGGGTGCGCGGCAGGACGCGGCGGAGCGCAGGCGCAAATACCGGAGCTGGCGCGAAGAGATCGAAGAACTGGCGTCCCGGCTGTCCTGTTTTCAGGACGCGCTGCGCGCTTGGGAAAGGGCGGGCACTCCGGTCAACGCGCCTTACGTGCTTGCGCCTGGTGAGGAAGCTGCGTTGCGCGGCGCGCTTGCCGAGGACTATCGCGCGGCAATACAGGATCCATGGTGGCGGTGGCTCGCCCGGGTGGTGACGTGGACCGGGGGCATGGAGGCGGGGCGGCGTTTCCTGGCTTCTCTTGCGCCGTTTGGCGAGACGGCCGGAGAATACGAAGAGCGCGTGGCCGTGCGGAGGCTGAAGACGGCCCTGGAACATGCCGGGGTGCGGCTGCCCGGCTTCGATAACGCGTCGGCGCTGCCACCGTTGAAGAGCCTGCTGGACCGAATGCCCCTGCGCGCGTTTTCGAGGGCCGGGTTCAAGCGCCCCAAGCGCGGACGCGACCTTTTGTTGACGGACCTGTATGCCGGGTGCGTGAAGGTGGAGTCGATGCGGCCGCCGTCGCGGCTTGTGGCGCGGGCCGCGGCGTTGTGCGCGCTGGACGGCGCGCAGGCGCCCGTGCCACGGTGCCTGCTGACGCCTGAGAAGTCCGATTCCAGAACGGGGGATTTTCTGGCGGCGGGGCGCGCCATCTACGATGAGCTCTTCGAGGAATCCGGCCGACCTGCCTACGACCTGTTGCTCCGCTCGCTGGACAGCATCGGGGACATTGCCAATTCCGACGTGCGCGTGCTGCGGCTGTTTCTTGACGCAGGGGTGGATATCGCGGACGCGGATTGGGCGGTGAGAGAGTTCGGCTGGCGCGCGGAGGATTGCGCAAGGAAGAGGATTTCGCCGGCGCCGCTCAGACGCCTCTGTGCGCGCATTCAGGAGAGCGGAATCGCGGAGGACGAGATTGTCCCGTCTCAGGTTGCCGGCAAGCTTGCGGAACACGGGGGCGTTGAAATCATCGAGGCTTTCGCGGACTGGGTGGCGTTGTTGGACGGCAGGACGTTGACCCGTGACCTGGCACTGGCGGTCTGGAACAGGCTGGTGAATGTGCTGGCGCTGGAACGGGCGTGTCCGGAGTTTCGGGCGGACCTTCGCGCATGGAGCGCGCCCCGCGTGGCGCGGCCTTCCGTTCTCGCCGCTTGCGGCGATGTTTCGCCGGAGGCGGCGTTCTGGCTGGCGCGGCTGGCTTATTATCAGGAACTCGGCGGTCAAACGGCAGCCTTGCCCAAGTCGCTGGGTGCGCTCCTGAAGAAGCGGGAACGGGAACAGGGAGAGCTGGCTTACCTCCAAGGCATCCGTGCGGCAGGGGGGCTCGATGCCGCGATGGCGGCGCGGCTCGCGCTGTTGGAGGGAAGGCCGGCGAGGGTCTCCGGGAACGATGAACGCAGATTGCTGCGTCAGGCGCAAGAGGTCTGCGCGCGTGTGGCATTGGATGCGGTCAGGACGCTTGCCAGGCGCGCTTCGCATACCTATTGGCAAAGGACTTTTGGCTGCGCGCCTCCGGAATACCTTTCCGATGATGAAGTCATCGACATCACCGCCTGGACCACGAGCCTGGATAAGCAATCCGCGTATTTCTTGCGGGAGCTGAACCGCGCGTGGCGCGCGCACGGCGGGGACTATCGCAGCCACCTGGAGGCCAATCGCGGGTGGCTTGGCAACGCGGCGCGGCGCGGTATTGACGTGGCGCGCTGGCTTGCGCCCGCCGCCTTCGAGGGTTCCGCGGGCGGGCTGCCGGTCCGCATTGAAGTCTCGCGCGACCCCTTCCGCATCTTTCTTATGGGAAATTACTTCGGCACGTGTCTGAGTCTCGATGAATGCAACAAGAATTCGGTGCTGGCCAATGCGCACGACGCGAACAAGAATGTCATCTTCGCTTTTGGACCACGCGGCGAAGTGCTGGCGCGCAAGCTGGTGGGTATCAACGCCGCGAATGAATTGGTCGGATACCGGACGTATGTGGGGGCCGGCGCATCAATTTGTGAGAAGCGCAGAGAGCTCATTTCAAGCGCGATTGCCGCTTTCTGCGGCAAATGGGCGCGCGAACTGCGTGTGCCGCTGGGCCACAGCGGCCAGCCGGGCAATGTAGCCGGGTTGTTCTGGTACGACGACGGCGTGGAGGCTTGGCCTCCCGCGGCATACGCAGCCTATGACGACCATGGCCGGGACCTCGAGCACGCAATGTTGTGGGACTTTTCCCTTCTGGACCCGCGAGTTCTGGAAGTGCTGGGCAGGCGGCAGAAGGCCTGTGTCCGTATTCTCGGAGAACTCGATATTTGCCCGCTGGCGGAGGACGGAACGCCTGCGAACCTCGCGGAAACGCCCGGGCTTGCCGAGGAGGCGCTCGCCCTGTTGGGGCTTCGTGAACGCGACCTGGAACTCGCCCGGCTCATCTTTCAGCGTGCGCGCACGCGTGGCGGGCGGGCCGAGGCGGTCAGGACCATGGCGTTGCTCGCCGGGGAGGCGTTTCTGCCGGAGCTCGCGAAATGGGCCCGAGTGCAACGGCACGACCGCCGTGGCGTGGAATGGGCCGCCCATGTGTTGCGCGAGGTCGGCACGCCGGCTGCGTGGGACAATCTCGTATCGCTTGCACTGAGCAGTGACGTCGTCTGCCAGGCAAACATGACATGGATTGTGCTCGGTGCGGCGCAGGAAGGCGTGGCGGCCGCATTGAAACGGGACTTGCCGCAGGTAAGGAAATCCAACCGGTTCTGGGATAGCAACGCGCTACTGATGGTCGAGAACATGCTTGCGGGGGGGCGCATGGCGCCGGACGGCCTCATCCAGACGCTGTTGGCTGCTGAACACGGTTTCGGCTTGAATATCGAGAGTCTGGCGCAATGGCTGCCGCCGCTGCGGAAAGAGCGTGTAACCGTCGGTTCCCTTATCGGCGAAATACTCGACAGACAAGCAACGGATACCGCGCAGGAAAGGACCGCGCTTGTTCGCGCGGCCATCACGGTGGCGTTCAGGAATCCGGGCCCGGGCGCCATACGGTTTCTCAAGAAAGAAGCGGAGCGGGAACCCGCGGCGCTGCTGGCGCTTTCGCTGCTCGAACCTCGGCGGTTTCAGGCGTTCATCGTGCAGACTGCTCTATCGATGCCCGAAGACCCGGCGGCCTTGATGGCGCTGGTGCATGCCGCGGGCAGGGGAAAAGCCGAAGCGGCCTTCCAGGCGGCGCATCATGCGGCGCCGGGACAGAGAAATGCCATCGAGTACGCCTGCCGGCTGTATTCGGCCTATCGGAACTTGGACCTGCCATCGGTGAACGACTTCGCGGACTCGAGGTATTTCCGGAATACCCTGAATTGCTTTCCTATCCTGCTGGACGGACTGTGGCGCATCTTGCGCCTGGACGCGCCTGACCTCGCCGCCATCGAGCGGGTAGCGACGTGCGGCGAGGTATTACGATGGGTCTTTGATGCGACCGGCATCCACGCAACCGGTCTTGCGGTGAGACTGGCGCACCTGTTGCGGATTTCGGGGGATGCCGGCCGCGCATCGCTCGCGAACGCGCTCCTGCGTGTTCTGAGCCTCATGCCCAATTCGTATCACGACGCCGAGTTTCTTGTCCCTCTGGATGCCCTGAGCGGGCATCGGGCCTTTGTCGCCCCGCAGGCCTTTGAGAGCGTGATCATCGGCCTGGACGACATTCTCGAGTATGGGGCTTGCGCTTCGCTGGTCTTCGATGACCGGGGCAATCCGCGGCCCTGGGTGGAAGTGGCGCATTGGGAGGGCGCAGCATGCTGCACCTTGCCGCCGGACCACCAGGAAGCAAGACGTTTGACCGAGTTTCTGCTCGAACGGACGCAATGGGACAACCCGCTCTACCATCTGGAGCCTCTGACGGAAATTCAGAAAAGACTCGTCATGAAAGCCGCGGAAAAAAAGAACACCTCCCGCGGCCCGGAATAACCGTTGTCCGCGGCTTGACAAGAAAGAACCCGCGGCCGCACGACCCCACGTCGTGCGCGGCGCACGAAGCACAATAAGAAGCAGCCCGGCGGCCCTTACTTCGTGCCCAAGACCTTCTTCAGGACAGCGCGGGCTTTGGCTGCGTCCGCGGCGGAGTCGAGGGCGATGCAGAGCACTGCTTTCTTGCGGGCGGCGAGCGCGGAGATGCCGCGCAAATTGATGCCGGCGGCAGCGATGGCCTGCGTGACGAGCACGCCCAGCCCGGCTTTATCGGGGCCTTCCACGCGCAGCGCGGCAATGGTGGCGTCCTTGCAGAGACCGGCTTTCTGCGCGGCGCGGGCGGCTGCCGCGCCCTTTATCGGGGCGGCGAAGACAACGCCGCGCCCCGGCTGGTTGCGCCGGGCAAGCAGAAACTGCAGGCAAACCTTGGCTTCGGCGAGCGGCGCGAGCATCGCGGCGAGCGCACCGGGTTTGTCGTCGATGCAGCCCGTGAATACGTCAACTCTCTCAATAGCATATGGCATCGCAGGGTCTCCCTCCGTTCATACGGTTCAACTGCCGATGAGGAACAATGAATGATTATAGCACGGGCGGGGGAGATGTCGGGGTTTGAACATCTTGCCCATATGGCGCCCGCCATCGGTAAACAGCTCCGCGACCTCCGGGTGCGCGCCGCGTGTGTTCGAGACCCTGGAACTTTTTGCAGACTGGCGGAATAATGCAAATCAGCGGGGCTATGGGTGAGCGTGTGGGAGTATTTGGGCGTGGGTGACCCTGTGCTGCCCTGATATGGCGAAAGGTGAGCAAAATGCGTTCCAGCGTGCCGGTACTTGGATTGGCCTTACTCGCGCTTGTGTCAATCGGCGCCGTGGCGGGAGGACAGGAACCACCGCCGGAACCACGGGCCGGGGCGCCAGTTGTTCCGGACACACCGCCCGGCGCCGGGGCGGCCGCCGCGGCACAGCAAGTGGATACGGCTGAGCAGGCGGCAGCCGTGCGAGAGCCGCCTCAGACCTTGACGCTTACCATGATGATTGAACAAGGGGGCCCCGTGCTCTGGGTCATCGCCGGGCTGAGTTTCGTGGCGCTGGTGTTGGCGCTGTATCTGTTGCTTACGGTGACGCCCCGTCGGGAGGCGCCGCCCACGCTGGTGAAGCGCGCGCATGCGCAGATCCGGGCGGGCGACCTGCGCGGTGCCTTTCAGATGTGCGAGGGACGGGATGAACTGCTGGCGAACGTCCTGCGTGCGGGCCTGCAGGTGGCGGGGCACGACCGGTACGTCATCCAGGATGCAATGGAGAGCGAGGGAGAACGGGGCGCGGCCGGGTTGTGGCAGAGGATTTCGTATCTGAACAATATCGCGACGATTGCGCCGCTACTGGGATTGTTGGGCACGGTCTGGGGCATGATGCAGGCGTTCAGCACGATTGCGTTTGACGACGCGCAGGTCAAGAGCATCGCGGTGGCCTACAGCGTTTCGATGGCGATGGTGACGACGGCCGCGGGGCTGCTTCTCGCGATTCCGGCCATGGCAATCTATTACTACCTGCGAGGGCGGGTGGTGAAAATCCTGGCCGAGGTCGAGGCCGAGGCGAGCGAACTGGTGGAGTTGATTGCGAGGAGTCCCGAGCCATGAAATTCGGACGCCGCGCACAGGATGAGGGGGACACCATCATGATGGCCCCGCTCATTGATATTATCTTCCTTACCCTTGTGTTTTTCATGTGGACTTCTGTCTACACGCAACTGGAGAGCGAGGTGGACGTCGACCTTCCCACGGCCGATTCGGCGGCGGCGAGCGAGCGGATGCCGGGCGAAATCATTATCAACCTGTTGCGTCCGGAGGATGCGCGGGTAGTGGACGGCACGGTGCTCGACATCGTCGTGAACGAGCGAGTGATGGATATCGTGGGGCTGCAGACGCTGCTCGACCGCGTAGCGAAGTATTTCCCGGGCGGCTCGGTGATTATCCGGGGGGACCGTCATGCGACGCTGGGCCGGGCGATAGAGGTGCTCGATGCGTGCAGCAAGGTCGATATTCAGAACGTGGCGTTTGCGGCGGTCCAGCCGGAAGAGGAGCGCTCAGAAGTCCCGTGACCCGAACCTTTCTGACAATCGCGACGCTCTTGTGCCTCTGCGCGGATGCGACTGCCCAGTCGCCGGAACAGACGCAAATGGAGTTTGCCGACGGGCTCTTCCAGCGGGGCTTCTTCACGGAAGCGGTGGACGAATACGAGGCGTACCTGAGGGATTATCCGAAAGGCTCGTACGGGCCGACCGCGTGCTACCGGCTGGGCGAGGCCGCGTTCGCGGCGGGACAATACGAGAAGGCCATTGCGGCGTTCGAGAAGGTATTGCCGCCAGCACTGGAGTACCCGGAGCGGCTGCGCGCGGCATTGCGCCGCGGCGAGGCCCTGTACATGCTGCGGCGCTACGAGGATGCCGCCAAGGCACTGGAACCGCTGTCGGGTCCGGACACCCCGGCGGATTTGTGTGTGCGTGCCCTGTATTTCCTGGGCAGGACACGTCTGGACACGCGGGACTATGACGGCGCCCAGCGAGCGTTCGTGGCGGTGACGGAACGCTTTCAGGACGACCCGCTGGCCCCGTACGCACAGTATCAGCTCGCCCATGTATGCGTGGGCCGCGGCGACCTTGAAAACGCGGCCGTCGCGTTCTCCGAGGCCGCGCAAGACGCTCCCGAAGAAACACTGCGCATGGAAGCGCGGTTCCGCGCAGCGGAGATCTACGACAAGCTTGGCTGGTTCAGCGCGGCGGTGGGAGCGTATGAGCAACTGAAGACGGAGTTCCCGGATTCGGCCTACGCGCAGCGGGCGGATTACGGGTATGCGTGGGCGCTGTATCATGCGGGCAAGCTCGCCGAAGCTGAGGTGGCGGCGGCGCGGTTCCTGGCGGCGCATCCGGATACGCCGTATGCGGCGGGCCTACTCTATCTGCGCGCGAACGCGCTGCAACAACAGCGGCGTTATGACGATGCGCTGGCGCTGTACCGGCAGATCGCCGCTGACCATGCGGAATCGGAATTTCTGGAGCGGTCGCGCTACAAAATCGCCTGGGTGCTCCAACTCAGCGGCCGCGCGGCCGAGGCCAAGAATGAGGTCATGACCTTCCTGCGCGACTACAAGGAATCGGTGCTGACGGGGGATGCGGCGTTCCTGCTGGGGACTTTGCTGGTTACGGAGGGAAACTACGAGGACGCGCAGCAGGAGTTCCGCCTTGTTGCCGAGAAGTATCCGGACAGCGAATATGGCCCTGAGGCCCTGTACAAGTCGGGCGAGTGCCTGGAGCACCTGGGATTGACGGACCAGGCGGCGGCGGTGTTCGAACAATTCGTGCGGCAGTATCCGGAACATCCGCTGACGACGGAGGCGATGCTGCGCGCGGGCGATGCGCAGTTCTCGGCGCAGTCGTTTCAAGACGCGGTGACGAAGTACCGCACGCTGCTGGAACAGGCGGCGGACCCGTCCATCGAGCAGGACGCGCTGTACCGTCTCGCGATTACGTATTACAACATGAAGGACTACGCGTCGAGTGAAGCGACATTCCGCCAATTGCTCGAGAAGTATCCGGATGTTCCGCAAGCGGTGGAAGCTACATACCGCGTGGCGGACTGCGTCATGCGGCAGGAGGGGGGCCCGCTGAGGGCCATCGAGTTGTACCAGTCCGTATTGGAGAAGGCGCCGCAGGGCCCGCTGGCGGGGCAGGCGTTGCGTGGGCTCGCCGTGGCGCACTATGAGAACAAGGATTACGACCGGGCCGCGGAGTTCTTCGACCAGCTCATCCGGGAGTATCCGGAAGTACCGCTGAACGAGAAGGCGTACGCGTGGTTGGGTGAACGTCATTACGCAGCGGAACAGTGGGAACTGGCGGGCCGCGCCTTCGATGCGCTGCTGGAGCGTGTGCCGGATTACCCGAACCCGGAACGGATTCGCTTCCGCGTGGCGGAATGCCGGGAGAAATCCGGCGATGCGGCCGGCGCGCTGGAACTGTACGCGCGTGTCGCGCAGGACGCGCCGAAAAGCACCGCGGCCGTCGAGGCGCGGTACCGGATGGCCGCCCTGCACGAACAGAAGGGTGAAACGGAAGAGGCCTTGAGGCTTTACGAGGAGACGAGCAACTCGAACAGCGGCGATGTGGCGGCGCGCGCCTGTTTTCGTGTCGCGGAGATCTGCGAGAAACAGGAGGACGCCGAACGCGCGGCGCGCAACTACATGCGCGTCGCCATTCTGTTCCTGCACGCGGAACTGTCGCCGGAGGCGCTTCTGCGCGCGGGACGGCTCTACGAGAAGCTGGGCAAGCCGGACCAGGCCAAGCGCACGTACGAGGAATTGGTCGCCGATTTTCCGGACCAGCCGCAGGCAGCGCCAGCACGTGAAGCACTGGCTGCGCTGGGCGGGACCTGATGCCATGCCGAGCCGTCGCGTAATACTGGCCTTTTGCGTGCTGGTGTCGCTGGCGGTCCATTTCGTGTTTTGGTTCTACGCCGCGCCGCGCATTACGCTCGTGCGGGCGCATGCGGCGGTGGAGAGCCTCCGCGAACGGTATCAGGTGCGCCTGCTCGAAACCTACGAGGACAAGACGCGGGTTTTCGAACGCTCCGCGGACAAACTCGCCTCCCGGCCCGGAGAGGTTCGCGACCTGGTGAACGGACAAGGCGAGTCTCTCGCGTTCGAGCGGGGGCCGGAGCGTCCGGAGGCGTCCGTTCCCGACCTGGAAACCCGCCTCGCATCGGACGCCGTGACGCGGGAATATGCGTTGGACCCGGACGCCGCGCTGCTCCGAGAGATGGACATGCGCATCGTTGAAATCGCCGAAGACGCCGCGCGGCGTGACTTGCAGGTAGCCCGGCGCGTCGTGCGGCCCAGTCCCATCGAAATGCTGGGCGACGGCGAAATGCCCGCGCTGCGAGACCTGGCGATTGCGAGCGACGTGCCGCCGCTGCAACTGCCTTCCTCGTCGCGCCCGGGACTGTTGGCTCAAGACGTTTTGCCCTCGAACGAGCGCGAAGAAACGGGTGAGACCGCGCAACTGCCGCCACACGAGGAGATTGCGGTTCCCGAGCCCGCGCAGACGGCGCCGCCGATGCCGGAGAAGCAGGAGATAATCGTCGCGCGCACGCCGGTGATCGATGCGATTCGCAAGGGGCGTGAAACTCAGTACACGTTTATCGATGATCTGCTCGACATCGCGATAGACGTGTACCAGGCGCCGGGCGAGGCGCAGGGGTTCTTCCGGCTGCGTATCACCTCCAAGGATACGGAGGCCCTGCAAACGCTGCCGCGCGACATTACCTTTGTGCTCGATGCATCGAGCAGCATCAGCCAGCGCAAGCTCGACCTCTCGGTGCGGGGGCTCACGCAGGCCTTGGAAGCCCTGCATCCGCAGGACAACTTCAATATCGTGGTCTTCCGCGACCTGCCCACCAAGTTCAAGACGGCGCATGTGCCCGGCGTCAGCGAGAACAAGGCTGCCGCTGCGGCGTTCCTGCAAGGCCTGGAATCACGGGGCGAGACGGACGTGTTCAAGGCGCTGCAGCCGGTGCTCCAGTCGTTGCCGCGAACCGGCGTGCCGGGCATCGTCGTGCTGGTTTCAGACGCTCGCCCCACCTCAGGCTTGCGTGACAGCCGCGCAATCATAAACGGTCTGACGGCGGATAACGCGCGGAACACGATATTCGCGTTTGGGGGCGGCCGCACGGTGAATCAATATCTGCTCGATTTGCTGGCGTACCGGAACCGCGGGGAATCGCGTGTGGTAAGCGATATCGAGCGTATTGACGATGAACTCCCGCTTTTCCTGGCCGGTGTGCGCGAGCCGTTGCTCGTGGATGTTCGGGCGGACTATGGCCGGATAGACGAGGCAGGCGTCTTTCCGAACGCAATTCCCGACTTCTACCGGGGCCGTCCGGTGTGCGTCTACGGGCGGTACGACCCCGCGAAAGACAGGGAATTTGTCATGCGGCTGACGGGGCTCGCCGGGGAGAAGCGGAAAGAAGTGATCTTCCGCGCGGACTTGAGCAAGGCCAGTGCAGGCGACAGCAGCATTGCCCGCCATTGGGCGTTTGCCAAGAGCTATCATCTCATCGGCGAGATCTCGCGCGTGGGCGAGCAGCCCGAACTGGTCGGCGAATTGCGGGAACTGAGCCGGCAATACG
>JAGMZX010000065.1:27018-28780 GCA_018005585.1 Candidatus Hydrogenedentota bacterium
GCAGGCGACAGCAGCATTGCCCGCCATTGGGCGTTTGCCAAGAGCTATCATCTCATCGGCGAGATCTCGCGCGTGGGCGAGCAGCCCGAACTGGTCGGCGAATTGCGGGAACTGAGCCGGCAATACGGGGTCCGGACCAGTTACAGCGAGTAGCCTCGCGTCATGTCCTGGAAGCGGGCGAAAAGGTTCTGATACCCTGTTTCCCATTAGCGCAAAGCAATGGATAATAGAGTGTCTAACTATCGAAAAACGAATTCAAACGGCCGCGTCTTTTCCATTGTCTTGGCCGCCTGTCTCGCGTTGTCGCCGTTCACGGCAATCCGGGCCGCGGAAACGCCGAACTCCCAGGATGCTTCCGCGGCGCGGGCTCACGTCATTCTGGTCTCGCTGGATACGACGCGGGCGGACCATCTGGGGTGCTACGGCAGCAAGCGGGTGAAGACGCCGCGGCTGGACGCGCTGGCGCGGGAGAGCATCCTCTTCGAAGATTGCCTGACGGCAGTGCCGACGACGCTGGCGTCGCATGTCACGATGTTCACGGGGAAATATCCGCACACGCACGGTGTGCCGCGGAATGGATTTCTTGTCAACGACGAGAACGTGATGCTCGCGGAGATTCTGAAGGAGCGGGGTTATCGAACGGCGGCGTTTCCCGCATCGTTCGCGCTCCACGGCAGGTTCCAAATTGCACAGGGATTTGACTACTATGACGACGGCTATCAGGATGTCGCCGCCGTGGGCGACCCGCGCAATCAGCGCCGCGCGGCCGATGTCACGCGGGCGGTGCTGGAGCATGTTGGCAAGATGACTGGCGAAGGGCCCTGGTTCCTGTTCGTTCATTATTATGACCCGCACATGCCCTACGATCCGCCCGGTGCGTACCGGACCATGTACGCCGCGGGGCACGGCCACCGGGATGTGCGGGGTTCTCGCGATGCGTGGGGGCGTTCGCAGTCAGCGCCTTCGACCGCGCGTCTCCCGGATGCCTATGCGGGCGAAGTGAGCTACATGGACGAGCATGCAGGGAGGCTTCTGGACGGGCTTCGTGCGCGAGGCATATTGGATGGTGCGCTGCTGCTGGTTACGAGCGACCACGGGGAAACGCTCCTCGACCACACGCCCCATTTCGATCACGGTCTTACAGTCTACGAAGACACCATGCACGTCATTTGCATGTTCCGTCTGCCGGGCGCGGCACGGGGAGGAACGCGGGTTTCCGGACAGGTGTCCAACAGTGACTTCCTGCCGACGATATTGGGCTTTCTGGGTTTGATGCCGCCCAAGGGCGTTGAAGGGAAAGCCATAGACCTGCTGGAAGAGACTATCCGGACCCCGCATGACCGGGTATTTGGACAAGCCACGAAGCCTCATGCGATAGTCGAAGCCGGTCAGGCGTGGCCGAACATGCGCAAGGCGCGCGTTGTGCGCGAGGGAGACCTGGCTTTCATCCAGACACCTTTTAAGGGCGAGGAAGAACTATACGACCTGTGCCGTGACCCGCGCCAGCACAGGAATCTCGTTGAGGAAAAGCAGTGGAGCAGCCGGGTCACCGCGTTGCGGGAGCACCTGGAAGCGTGGGCGGCCTCGGCGCGGCCTTTGCCTTCGCGTTTCGAGACTTCGGGCCGCGGCGAGACTCTGGAACGCCTGGAAGCGCTGGGCTACCTGGAATGACCCCGCGCCGGGAAGAGGTGAAGAGAACGTGAGGCAAGGGAAGTGGCAGTGTGCGAGCATGTGGCTGCGCCGTCTGGCGAACCCGGACGCC
>JAGMZX010000066.1 GCA_018005585.1 Candidatus Hydrogenedentota bacterium
AGTGGCTGACAGACGGCGCACTGGAAATCGTCGTCAACCATGTCCTGCCGTTGGAGCGCGCCGCAGAGGCCCAACAACTGATCGCCGAACGGAAAACGACCGGGAAGGTCGTGCTGAGAGTGGAGGATTAGGCAATAGTACCTGTCGGACTTGTCAGACTTTGTCCAACTGTTTCAACCTCTGACGCAAGATGGGATTCTTTTGCGTTTTATTCGCCAAGGATACACAGCCATGACCGGGGTTCCGGTCATCGGGCCACGCATCCTGACGGATATGATGTGTGTGATGTTGCCCGTCTCAGTTTATGGGCTATTCCAGGTATACTCGAAGCAGATTTTCCGACTTCAGGACGGAATCGCCCACCATTTTTCTCTCACTCGAAATTCTCTATCCGTAAGTCCTCGGCGGTATGCGGTGTCTTGCTTCTCTTGGAATTGGACAACCGGGAAACTGGTATAAGAGACAAGGTCCAACCCAAGAGGAGCCAGAAGGATGGGCGACGAGAAGCGAACACGGAGGCAGTTTACGTCTGAAGACAAGGCCGAAGCGGTGAAGCGGCACGTGGTGGGCGGCGAGGCGGTGTCGTCGGTCTGCGAGGACCTGGGGATCGCGCCGAATCTGTTCTACCGTTGGCAAAAGGATCTGTTCGACCACGCGGCGGCGGCGTTCGAGGTAAAGGGCCGGAGCTTGGGCATGGACAGCAGGACGCGCAAGCTTGAGGCGTCCCGTTGCATTCCGTTGACCTCCATGGCCGGAAAATCCCATCCTCCAGCCGTGTTGCGCGAACAGTTGCCGGCGCGCTTTCCGGTGGCAACGTGCGAAGTCCTGGTGTGTTTGCCAGACGCCGCCGGCAAGCCGGGCCTGAGAACCTTATTTATCCTGGCGGGAAAAGGTGCTACGATGTGCCGGTTCGACAAGCGACCCTACGTCGGGGGCCGGCGCTTGCACCGGCGAATGGGTCGCGCGCCGGAAATGGGTTCTTGAAGCGCAGGGAGCCGTAGATGAATAACAGCCGCCGTACGTTTCTCAAGCAGATGTCTTTGCTGTCCTCCGCGCCGTTGATCCTGCCGTCCGCGATATGGGCTGCGGAGACGAAACCCAATGACCGCATCGTGATGGGCTTTATCGGCATGGGCAAGCAGGGCCGGTATCTGCTGGATGCATTCCTGCACCACAAACGGACCCGTGTCGTCGCGGTCTGCGACGTGGACACGACGCGCCGCACAGCCGCGCAGGAGCAGGTGAATGCGTACTACGCCGCGAACCCCAAGCGCGGCGCCGCCGATTGCAGCGCATACAACGATTTCCGGGAAATTACCGCACGGGCCGGCATCGACGCGGTGTGCATCGCCACGCCGGACCACTGGCATGCTATTCCGGCCATCGCGGCGCTGCAGTCCGGCAAAGACGTCTATTGCGAGAAGCCGCTGACACACAATATTCACGAAGCGGTTGCCATCATGAACGCAGCGAAGGCGAACCAGCGCATTCTGCAGACCGGCTCCATGCAGCGTTCGATGACGGAATTCCGCGTGGCCTGCGAACTCGTGCGCAACGGCGCCATCGGCAAGGTCAGCCATGTCGAGTGCAGCTTTGGCCCGCCCGGCGTACCTTGCGACCTGCCGGAAGAGGAAATGGAACCCGGGCTCGACTGGGACTTCTGGGTCGGCCCTGCGCCGATGCGCCCGTACAACTCCGTGTTGAGCCCGCGCGGCGTGCACGACCATTTTCCCGACTGGCGCAAGTACCAGGAATTTGGCGGCGGCGCGGTGTGCGACTGGGGCGCGCACCATGTTGACATTGCGCAATGGGGGTTGGGCATGGACGATAGCGGGCCGCTCGAAGCGCGACCGCCGGACGACGCGGCCGCGGCCAGCGGCGCGGTTTTGGTCTACGACCAGGGTATTCGTGTCATCCATACGAATGGATTTGGCGCGCATTTCCACGGGGAAAACGGCGAGGTGAAGGTCAATCGCGGTCAGTTCGAGTTCTGGCGCGACGGCGCCAGGGTCGCCGGCTTCGTGAACCGCGAGGAAGGCGGGTCGCTTACCGCCGCGCTCAACTTTGTCGAAAAGGAGTACCTCAGTAACGCGCCCGTCAAGCTGTACGTCAGCCAAGACCACCTCCGCAACTTCCTGGACTGCGCCGAGTCGCGCAACCGCCCGATCACCGACGAAGTGGTCGGTGGCCGCAGCGCTATCTGTTGTCATCTTCTGAATCAGGCCTATTACCACCATGCGGTGATCAAGTGGGAGCCGAAGGAAATGCGTTTCGCCGAGGGCGGCGGCGCTCCCGAATGGCTTACACGCGACTACCGCGCGCCGTGGAGCGTCTGACCGGCTGGGGCGGGGCGGACCGTTTGCGCCGTTGGGATTGCTGTGTGCAAACCATTGTCCCTCAGCGGGTTGGACATGCTGGGGGTTGCGCTGGCGCTCGAAATAGTGTACAAAGGAGGGTGCGGCGTTCGTAATGTTCAGGAGCCGCTAAAGTTCCACCGGTTTCCGCCGATATAAGCAGATGAGCCGGGTGATCGGGACGTGCCCATCGCCGGGCGGGGCTGTGTGGCCCCAAAGGAGTCTTTTGCATGGTGACGATTCAGGGCATAGGTGGTCTGCCGGAGCCGAAACCGGACCGGGCGGAGAAAGTCCGCGCGGAACGGGAGGAAGAGGCCCGGCGCGCCGCGGCAGCGGAATCCGCGGACAAGTCCCCGGACGATGTCGCCGTTATCAGCAGCGAAGCGCGAGCCGCTGCCGAGGTCGCCAAGATCGTGCGCCTGAGCAAGGCGGAATCCGGCGTGCGCGCCGACCGCGTGGCCGAGGCGAAAGCGAGTATTGAGCGCGCCGACTACAAGAAGCCCGAAGAAGTCAGTAAGGTCGCGGAGCGGCTGCTCAAGTACCTTACCTGACCGTTCTTGATGCCCCGCCGGGAGGAAGCGATTCCTTCCGGCTTCTTTTTTGCCCCTTGTTCCCGGAACCGCCCACCCCGGCCTTCCAGTTCATGTGACGCGGCACGCCCCGAGCGGCTACACTGATTCCTGCAACGTCAGGAAGCAAAAGGCCGTGTCATGCCAACCCTCTCCGTCATCCTGATCGTCAAGAACGAGGCCCCGCGAATAGCGGCGTGCCTGTCGAGCGTGCGTGCCATTGCGGACGAGATCGTGGTCGGTGATACAGGCTCAACGGACAGCACCGCCGCGCTGGCCAAGGCAGCGGGCGCGCGGGTCTTATCCATCGTGTGGCGAGACGACTTCGCGGCGGCGCGCAACGAGACCATCCGCGCCGCATCAGGGGACTGGCTGTTGCATATCGATGCGGATGAGATGCTCGATCCGGACGGCGCGCGGCGCATTCGCGGCCTCGTGGACCGGGACGGCTGCGGTGCGGACGCGGTGGAGCTGGTGCTGGCGAACTATTGCGATGACCCGAGGGCGTGGCGATGGACGCCCGTTGAGCCGGACGCCGAATACGCACGAGGCTTCTCCGGCTATATCCGCGCGGAACTGTTGCGCCTGTTCCGCAACCGCATGGGATTCGAATACCGCGAACCGGTGCACGAGAACATCACCGAGAGCGTCATCGAGCGCGGAGGCCGCATTCTCCGGGAGAATATCCTCATCCATCACTACGGCTACGACCCCGCATGCGCGCGGCAGGGCGGCAAAGGCGCGTTCTACCTTGCCATTGCGCGCCGCAAGATGGCCGGCCAACCGGAAAACCCGAAGGCGCTGCACGATTTCGCGGAACAGGCGCTGGCCTGCGGCCTGACAGCCGAAGCCGAAGCCGCCTGCCGCAATGCGCTGGCTCTCGACCCGCGGCACACCGCGTCGGCGCTCACGCTGGCGAACATCCTGTTAAACCGCGGTGACCTCGAAGCAGCGCGGCCCCTGCTGGAAGCAGTCGAGCAGCAGGGCAATGCCCCTCCGCATGCTATAACGGCGCTGGCCGCGATCGATTGCCGGGAAGGGCGGCTGGACGACGCCCGGCGCAGGCTCGAAGCCGTGCTGGAGGCGGACCCGAAACCGGTTCTGGCGCATGTGGGGCTTGCGCGAGTGCTGGACCGGCTCGGGCAACCCGCCCGGGCGCTCCATGAACTGGAACTGGCCCGGGACCTTGCCCCGAAACTCGCTGAGTTCCAGCACCTGGTGCGCGCGCATATCTTGCGCACCGAAGCCGAAGGCTTGTTTCAAAAGGGACTCCCGGAGGACGCGCTCCCCACGCTGGTCGAAGCGTTGCATCTCGACCCGGAAGACCCTTTCACGCACAACGGCCTCGGCGTCGTGCTCCACGCATTAGGGCAGTGTGCGAGAGCGCGCGAGAGCCTCGAACGCGCGCTCAGACTTGCGCCCGGCCTTGCCGCCGCACGGCATAACCTCGCCGCGCTCGAAAACGGCGTCCGCGGGCCGTCTGGCGGGTGATCGAACCCCGGCGTTCCGGCGCATGCCGCAGCGTCCGGCGGTGCGACGCTCTGTAGCTGAGGCGGGTCAGTGAATGGACAGCTTTCCCGCCGGGATTGTTGCCTTGTGCGGACGCAAGAGAGGTTTTTCTCAGGAGAAACTGACTTTCGGGGCTTCGCGTTCGGCCGGGGCTTCGATCTCGAAGAATTCCGCTTGTTTGAAGCTGAATATGCCTGCGACGACGTTGCTGGGGAACATCTCGACCTTGTTGTTGAGTTGCATGGCCTGGTCGTTGTAAGCCTGGCGCGCGAAACTGATCTTGTTTTCGGTCGAGGTGAGCTCTTCCTGCAGCGCGAGGAAATTCTGGTTTGCCTTCAGGTCGGGATACTGCTCGACCACGACAAAGAAGCTGCTCAACGCCTGACTCAGGCCGGATTCCGCCTTTGCCTGCTCGCCGACACCGTGCCCCGATGCGCCCGCCGCGAGATTGCGCGCGCGCGTGACATTCTCGAGCGTTTGCCGCTCGTGCTGCATGTAGCCCTTGGCCGTCTCGACGAGATTCGGGATCAGGTCGTGCCGGCGCTTGAGCTGCACGTCAATCTGCGACCACGCATTGCGCACTTCATTGCGCAGACGGACCAGCACGTTGTACACGCCAATCATCCACAGGACAAACAACGCCGCCAGTCCGGCAAGCACGAGCAATACGATGATACCTGCGCTCATTATTCGATCCTCCGCCTCGCGTTCTTCTCGTTTGTGATCTACACCGGGGCAAGCGCCCTTATTCGCTGCGCTGAGGCGCGTTGGCCCGTTCCGGGAACATTTCCCGGAGCCAGCGCGCCACTTCCTCGCCGCCGGGCGCCGGGCTGCCGTATCGCAGGACCGTGGCCAGTTCGCCCGCGTCAAACCACAGCCCGTCGCCGCGCGGGCATCGGTCATACAGCACTGGCGCGGCGCCGCCCGTCGTGTGCTTGGCCATCTTCTTCCCGCAAATGGGGCAACGCCGCGCCTGTTCGCGCGGCGCCTGCGCGCTGTTGCCCGCCGTCATGAAACCCTGCGTCACGGCGCGGTCGCCGAACAGCAATTCGAGTTCGCCCGCGTCGAGCCAGACACCCTGGCAGCCGGCGCAATAGTCCACCTCGACGTCCTCATACTCGAGGACGATAAGCGGTTCTTTGCAGACGGGACATTCCATGGGGCCATTGTAGGAGCCCGGCGATGGCGAGTCAATCTGGTAGGCACCCAGACGCGAGTTGCCCCTTTTCAGCCAAACAGGGCGTAAGCGGCACACGATTCAATCTGCGGGACATGTCCGCAGTATTGCTGATATTCCATCCGACACTCAAGAACGCCGCGCGTTTTTTCATTCCGCATGCTCATTGTCCTTGCGGCGGTTCAGGCGGCATGCTCGGGGCAGGGGGTTGCGTCTGCGCCGAATAGGGGTTCTGCAGGTACGGACTGTCCGGCGGCGTAAGCGGTTTCAGGTGGTGATTGTACACCGCCTGTTTCTGCAACACGAGTTCGAGCGGCGGTGGCTCGATGGCTTCAAACTGCGTGTCCTGATAGGTCATGCGGCCGCTGCGCGAGGGGTATTCCAGGCCGATCTTCAGGCTGTGCGGCCGCCCGTCGACGGGCTGATAGGACCGCAGGGTAACCACGTAGTCGTTCTGGACGATATTCTGGATGTCCTCGACGGAGCGGGTCATATTCTCGAGGGCTTCGCCGATATCGAAGTATTTGCCGAATGTGTTCTTGGACAGGGCTTCGAGGTTCCCCAGGTACTTCCGTTCCACGCGCGTGTAGGCCAGCGAGTAGATGGGTATGGGAATGGTCATGTTGCTGATGCGCGTCATCAGGTCATCCCGCGACATTACGCTGCCCTCGTCTTTCCCGTCGGAGAAGACGATGATCGACCGAGAGGCGATATAGTCCGCGTCCGCGGAGTTTACGCCGCCCGTCGGGGTCATGCCGCACATCTGGATAGCGGCGTAGATGCCGTCATACAGGCGCGTGGTCTTGGCGTCCGCCCGCAGGTCGAGCATCCTTTGGCCCAGCACGGTGCTGTTCTTCTCGAAATTGGAGACCAGTTCATATAGATTGTCGCTATCCCGCACGGCGATGATGCCGATCTGGTCCTGCGGGCGCTTGTTGGTAATGAAGCGCGTAGCGGCGTTCAGGGCGGCCTGGAACGGCGGGCCGGCCATGCTCCCGCTGCAGTCGATTACAAAGACGCACTGCACCGCCTCATCGCAGGTGCGCAAGGTCTGCACCGTGTACTGCCGCTTGGCGGGGTCGTACGACCGGCCATCCACCATGACGCCCACATTCAGTTCATTCAGATTGAGGAGCGGTTGCATGTTCTGGTCAAAGGTGCGCATATAGACCCGGACAAAGGGATACAAGCCCGATTCCGTCCGGTAGATCTTGAACGCATAGCCTTCCAGACTCGTGGAAGGCGCGAACTGGGCCCGGACGGCGGTTGAAGCGGCCAGCAGCGGAAATACGAGCGCCAGCGTGATTCCCCACAATACCGTGCGATTCCTCTTGTCATGACTCATTGAAGGTCTCTCCCGTTCATTGATTGAACGACACTGTGAGATTCGAAAAGACCCTGGCAGTGTCAGTGGTTGAGAGGTTCGGAAGGGCAACTGATGCGGCACTTACGCACACCGGTTGCCGGACCCACATCGCGGCAGATGAGATACCTGGTGCGCGAAATGCAGGGTCGTTGGCGGAAGCCTGATGCCAAGGCACAGTCCGCGAAACGACCAGCAGTGGCAGACACACATCACCAGCCCGGTTTACCTCCCCTGCCCCCACGGTAGAACTTAGTGCCGTCCTGTCGTGGTGGTTCCGGCGTCGGCGGAGGCGGCGGCGGGGGCGAAGGCCGCGTAACCGCGGGCGGCGGCGATACCGGCGCGGGCCGTGCCGGCTGGGGAGGCTGCATCACCTGTTCCCACGCACCGCCACTCTGTTGTGACGGCGCTGGCGCCGGCGCCGCAGGGGTCGAGTGTACTACGACTTGTGGGGCGGATGGCTGCTGCGGCGTCGCCGCAGGCGGGGACGGCGGAGTCGCGGGCGGCGTCGGTGCAGCAGTCACCACCGCGGCGGTCTTGAACTTTATCACCGGCTCGCCGTAGGTTTCGCCGGCTTCGGTCTTGACATAGCCGCGTACGTAATACGTCGTGTCGGGCTTGAGGCTGCTCAAGACACAATAGAATCTGGTTTCGGACTCTTGTACACCGGGCAGGAATGCCGCCTGTTTTTCCCGCCGAGGGTCGCTGTCGTTGTCACTGTACCAAACGCCAGATTCCGATACCGTGCCGCCGCGGGCTTCCAAGGTCCCGTAGATTTTGCCCGAAGTGGACGTTATCTCGAGCGGCGCCGCGTATATGGTCACGGTCGGCAGTTCGATCGGGGGCTTGTCGGCCGTCCTGAAGTTGTTTGACTGACCGTAGCCAACATCGCCAGCCTCGTTGACCGCATAGGCGCGCACGAAATACTCCGTGGCGGGCTGGAGTCCATTCATGGCCAGGGTGTATGTGCCGTCGAAATGCCCGATTGAGGGGGTCTTGGGTCCATCGATAGTCGGCGGGTCGGTCGTGCTCCAGCAGACGCCGTATTCCGTGATGGCGCCGCCGCCGGTATTCACAATCCTGCCGCTGACCGTGGCCATTGTAGCTCTTATATCATTAACGGCTACAGTATCTAAAATAATTGAATGGTTTATAGAGAACTCTTCTGTCATGCTGGGATTGGAGGCTAGCGGTAGTCTCTGCTTGGGAAGGAGCACGTGACCATGAGGATTGGCCCAAGCACTATTGCGACTGCGCTCTTGTTTCCAGTAACGACGGTTGTAGGATTCAAGACGGGCTTCGCTCTCGATGTCGGGACCCTGCCATGGAAAGGCGGTCCATAGCCGTATCAGGCCGTCGGAACTGCACGAAGCAAACATGTTGTGTCTGACGGAGAAGTCCACACTTGCAACGGAACCGCCGTGACCTTCAATGGATATAAGTTCCCGTCCAGCCAAGGCGTCCCAGAGCCGGATTGTGCCGTCCCCAGCAGCTGTCATAAGCCTGCTGTCCTGCAGTCCAAAGACGATATCGTGAACATAGGCGCCGTGGCCGCGAAGCACGTGGACCGGTTGTCCTGTGGCGAGATCAAACACATACAAATTGTAGTCCCTGCATCCTGCGGCCAAGGTATGCCCGTCCGTGCTGAAAGCCAGCCCCTCCCATGCGCGCGGTCCCGCGAATTCCGCGGTCTTCCGCCAGAGAGCCGTGTCCCACAGACGGAGCATTCGGTCGCTGCCGCCTGTGGCGAGCGTCTTGCCGTCTGGACTGAAGGCGACACTATACACCGCGCCTTCGTGTTGCTGTAGACGGATGAGGCATGTATTCGTGTTCATATCCCAGATAGCGACGGGCGTCTTGCCGCGCGCGGGCCATTGTCCCGTGCCCACGGCAAGTTGTCTGCCATCCGGGCTGAAGGCAAGGCTCATTGCGTGATTATCTTGTTCGAGCTTCGTGCGGACATTTCCGGTGGCCGTGTCCCATAGAATGACATTCTGATCGACCCCTCCCGTTGCCAGCGTACGCCCGTCGGGGGAAAAGGTCGCTGCGAGAACTGCGCCCTCATGGCCGCGCAGTTCTGCATTCAGTTTCCCCGAGTCTGCGTCCCACAGACAGGCTGTACCGTCTTCCGAAGCCGTGGCCAACAGAGCACCGTTCAGACTGAAGGCCAAAACGTTGACAGCGCCCGAACGCTCACGATGGAGCGTTCTCTGGCCCACTGCGCCGAAATCCCAGCACTTGATGGTTCCATCATCAGAAGCTGAAAGGACTGTGGAACTGTCGGGCAGGAATACGATCCGGTTTACATAGCTGCTATGTCCGGCAAAGGTGGCGGCCAGTTCTCCTGTGGCGGCTCTCCAAACCCAAATCCGGCGATCGCTGCCTGCCGCAGCGAGATATATGCTGTCGGGGCTATAGGCCAATGTTGTAAACGATTCATAAGCGCGCAAATCAATAGTGCGTACGATCTCCGTTGTAGCTGCGTCGATGATTGTGACCGCCGTGCTTGCGAGGGCAATCTCCTTTCCATCTGGAGAGAAGGCAACCGCGTCGCCTTGAATGGCACTTGGCTGCTCCAGAGTCTTGATGCATTCACCCGACGCGGGATTCCAGAAACGGACAGGGTCGTTGTACCCATCGGTTACGATGAACTCTCCACGGGGATGCCAAGCAGTTGCCAGGACTTGTCCTTCGTGCGGGGTCAGGGAAATCGATTGACTGGATTGCGTCAGGTTCCAGATACGGGCGGTTCCATCAGCGCTCGATGTGAGAAGCAGCGCGTCATCGGGCGAGAATTGGACTGTGTATACGTTGTCTTGGTGACCCATTAACTGATTGACCACTTGCCCATCGCTTGCGTTGAGCAGGATTACGGTATCGTCCACACTGGAGGACGCGAGCCGTTTGCCGTCGTGCGAGAAAGCGAGGTCTGATACGGCCTCCGTATGAACCTGTTTTGTCCAGCGCGGAATCATGCTAAGAAGAGAATCCTGCTGCGCGGTGTGGCAATCCCATACGGTAATGATTCCATCGATGGTCCCCGTTGCAGCCAGACGGCCATCCGGAGTCACTGCCAAGGCATTGACAGGGCCCTCATGCGCTCGTATCGTCATGACGTCGTGGTGACAGGCGGCCTGCAAAAAGCCCCATTCCCAGTTCCTTAGGTGCGGTGGACATTCGGCAAGCGCCAGACGGGCCTGATCGTACTGCCGCTGTTCCACACAACGTTCCGCCAAGCCAATGGATGCGTAGTACGCGGACTGGTCCGCCTGCGCGCGGGCAGTCTCAGCGACTTCCCTTGTCTCCTCCGCCCGGAACCGCGCTGCTTGCTCGCTGCCGTGTGCCTGATAGAGCCGGACGTTATAAAAAGCGCTGACCGCAATGATGAGCAACAATGCTGTGGCGCCAGACAAGAGGACAAGGCGGTGTTTACGGATGAAACGCGCGAGCCGCTCACTGAGCTTGTAGTGGTAGGCATCTACGAGAGCGCCGGACAAGAAACGCTCGACCTCGGCAGCAAGTTCTCTTGCGGAAGCGTAACGATTGGCGGGCTCTTTGGCCATGGCGCGTTTGCAGATTGAGATGAGTTCTTCCGGCGCATCCTGTTCAAGGGTACGAACCGGCGTCGGGGATTCCTGGATGACCTTATCAAGGACTTCCTTGAGGTTGCCGCCGTTGTAGGGTGCTTGCCCGGTGAGATATACGTACAGCACCGCCCCAAGCGCGTAAACATCAGACCGTTCGTCCACGAGGTCGATCTGGCCCCGGGCCTGCTCAGGAGACATGTACATCGGGGTGCCTATGGCTTGCCCGTAACGGGTTTTTGCAAGCGCAACCGTATCACCAAGATACAAGGCATGAAAGGTCTGTTCCAAATCTTCACGATGGGCGTCTCTGTCTCGGCTGCACTTGGCAAGACCCCAATCCAGCACGACCGTTTCACCAAACTCGCCTACCATGATATTAGCAGGTTTAATATCTCTATGTATAACCGATCGATTGTGAGCATAGGCCACTGCGTTGCACAAGGCGACGAAGTGGGGAAGCATGCGCAGCCGGTTTTCGAGCGTTTTCGCCTCCGTGAGCGCGGCATCCAGTGTTCGACCGCGCACGAATTTCATTGTGTAGTAAAGATTGCCGTTTGAGCGCCGGCCAAGTTCATAAACGGGGACAACCGCAGGGTGTTCCAACTGACCGGTGATACGTGCTTCCTGAAGAAAGCGAGCCATCAAGGGAGTGTCTATCCGGGCCGGGCTATCAGGCCCATTGGGGCAGATTTCTGGCAACAACTCCTTCAACGCGATATCGCGCCCTAGAAAGGCATCATAAACAAGGAGGACACGTCCCATGCCGCCGTGGCCATGTACTCCGAATTCGCTGTATCTTCCCGGAGCTTCTTGGACCGTCGAGGACGCACCGTCCCACTCGCCGCGGGCCTCGGGCGACACCTGAATCTCCAGATTCCCGTCACGTGTACGGTGTACACAACCCGCGAAGGAATGCAGAAGTTGTTCGTTGCCGCCGAAAGCAGTAAGCGTGGCCTCCGCGTCTCCGTGATGGGCTGCAATGGCGGCGTCCACAAATTGATTGAGTAGATGAACATCATTCTGAGACAGCACATCCGCCTCTCGAAGAAACGCGGCTATCTCCTTGTCCGGTTCGACAGCCCATTTCGCTGCCGCGGTAACCAATTGAGCCGGAGTCACGCGCCGCAACTGCACCGCCAGTATGCCAAACAGAAGATTTCTGTCCTTGTGTCTCATGGTGCTGACGTCCTATTTCGAACCCCTTTGAACGCCGATTGATATCGTCAAGGTATTTCACTATGGAGAGGTTTAGAGAATCAAATGTTCTCATCTCCGGCCGTACGGCCACCACTCTATACGCCAATTGGACCTCTAACCGCTACCGGCGACAATACCTACTACCTCCAGAAGGAGTCCCAGACCGCCGCGGCGTAGTCCCAGAACAGGTTCCAGGCGTTGTGCCAGTCGGCCGTGACGCTGACGGGTGCAAATACGCCGATGGGCAGCGCCGCGGGGATGTTGCCGCGCGTGTATTCGAGCATCCATGTGTCGGCCGTCATGTTGTAGCCCTTGCCCTGGCCGGGTTCGAGCACGGCGCAGTCGCCGGGCAGATAAACGGTCGCTTCGGTCTGCCCCTCGGTATATGTTCGCATCTCGCCCGCAAACATGCAGTCGTACACGGTCATGTCGGCGTACCGTCCTGAGAACCCTTCGCTGCCGATGGGCGTGCCGAAGAGGAGGACGTACTCCTTTGTCGAGGCATAGAGGATGGTCAGTTCGCCCAAGGTGCCGCCGGTCCTGTTGAAATGCCAGCGCATTTCGCCGCGAATCTTTCCAGGGTACCGTTCCCGGAGCGCCTGATGGATGGCGGCAATGCCTTCCTCCACCGGCCGGCCCACGCCCAGTTTCGCGATCTCGTGGATATCCTCGGGTTCGAACACATAGCCGCTGTCGCATCCCGCAAGCAACAGAAGCGCCGCCAAACCGATGCCGCCCAAAGTACGCATCGTTCAGGTCCTCCCGCCTTTTGTTCTGGTTCCAGACCTGCCCTACGCCCGAGCCGCGTCCGCCGCGCGCGCTTCGTCGAGCAGTTGGATGCCCTCGAAGCGGCAGAAACGGCGCAAATCATCCGTCATGTCGCCATAGCACGTGACACGATGCAGGCCGTGCGCCCAATTGCGCCAGAGTACGCCGATGTCGCCGTCTACCTTCACGGTGACCTTTGTGCGGCAGCCGCGCTCCGTGTCGGGCACTTCGATAATATCTCCCGTGAAATAGCGCAGCGTGTCCGCGCCGATAAGAATGCCCTGGGTCACGCGCTCGCCTGCGCGCATGTACACTTGCGGCACCGCGCCTTCCTGCCGTTCCATGATTGTGCGCAGCTTGTACGGGCATGCCTCGCCGTTCGGACCGTTCATCTTGGTCGAGCCGAGACAATGCGCCAAAATGATCGCGTCTTTTGACTCATCGACGGTCGGGTCGCTGATAAAGCCCGGCTTACCCGACATCGCCTGCATGAGGAGAAACGTCATGGCCGAGGTCAGGTCCGACTCGCAGATGCCGGCAAGGCCCATGTCGTTGAGCCGGGTGAAACCTATGCAGGGGAATGCGGGCAATTTCCGGTACATCGACCCGTAACAGTCGACGGTGATCGCCGTGCCGCTTTCCTCATCCAGCAGTTGCTCGAAAGCGAGCGCGAGCCGGCACGACCGCACGATTTCATCGCGCGGCGGCTCTACCACCTCGACCGCCCCCGATATCCAGCGTTCGGCCTCGGCCTCCGCTGTCGCGGGCGCGACGCTTTCATACGCGGCCAGTACACGGTCCCGGTCGATGCGCACGATGCTCGTGCCGAACTTGTCTTTTACCGCCTGGAGGAATTCGGCTTTCGGATCCTGAGCCGTGACGTTCAGAATTTTCGCTTCGCGCAGGTGATGGATTGCCCGGAAGGGGCGCACCGCCGCCGCCAACTGCCCCATATCGCTCGTGAGCATGCACGACAGCCGCGCCCCTGCCTCGCTGCGCTCCAGCGCACCGAAACCCGTCCATTCATGCCCGGAATACGGCGATGCAAACAAGACTGTGGGCTTGCGGGACTTGAGCAGCTCCTGCACTATCTCCATGACGCCCATGGACAGATGAACGGCCAGAATGCCGTCGACATCGCCCAGACGCTCCGCCAGCTGCGCGGCCTGCTCGCGGCTGGTGACCAGTTCCGTTACTGCGAAGTCCACGTCTCCGAAATCGGCAGGGCGGCTTTGGAACTCGCTTTCATAACGCTCGATTTCGGCGTTCAGGTCCATCGTCGGGGTGGGCCACAGCGCCTTCGGTATGCCCAGGTACAACTTCGCGACCCGCACCTTCGTGCCGCGGCAGCCCGGACTGACCAGCGGCGTGCCGGCCCCATATGCCTTCATCGACGGCGCGAACAGCCACAAGGCCGACCCAGCCACGCCCAGTTGCAGGAATTCACGGCGACCCAGTGGAAACTTCATAGCAGGAACCCTCCTTCATGCGCGTTGTACCCGTGGTCAGGCATCCCACACACTCCTTGTTCAAGGCGCCGTCATTATGGCCCATGCGGCAGGGAAGGGCAAGCGCCGTGAAACGTGGGAGCTTGCTGCCGGTTTGGACCGCGGGAGCACGCTGCCGCACCCCAGGGCAGGGGGAGGAAAACGCCGAGCGCCTGCTCCAAGGCAGGCGCTCGAAGAGGGTCCGTTCAAGCCGCGCGGTTCGGGCGCGGGTCATTGATACACGTAGATATAGGGACCGTAGCCGTTCGGTGCGCGGCGATCGGGCAACAGATTGCCAAGAGGTACGGTCACATTATTGCCGTCTATGATAATCTGGTATGTGTCCGTACCGCGCGCTTCACCCGTGCGCCGGTCCTCGTAGTGGAAATCGAGCTTCCCATTGTCGTCGAGGTCGCGTGTCGCCATGAAGTAGGCGCGCATCCCGATAATATGATACAGGTCGTCGGGATACGTGTTCATGATGTTCAGCGTTGCCTGGTCCCAAGTGTCGTTGTTGGTCGGGGCGGGCGGCGGAATGCCGAAGGTGCTGCCGCCGGGGCCGACGCTGATGAGGACAAATGCGTCGTAACTCGCGGGGGGAAACGTGATGCCCTGCAAGAGCGGGTCTGTCGGGTCCCAACTCAACGCGTAGAAGTCGTTTGGGTTCTGGGCGGCGCGCGTGACCCAGTACTTGCGCGCTTTCTCGAATTGCCGCTTGTTTACCGGGATGTAGATCAGGGGCCGTTTCTCTTCTTCTCCAATCCGGCTGAATTCCGTCAACTGCGCGGCGTTGTTGCCGTTGTAGCGGACTGTGTCGGGGAATGATATCTTGCCCGTAGCCTGGTCCTTGATGCCGACGGGTGAGAATTCGAACAGACTGAGGGCCCCGTCGCGGTCCGCGTCGTAGCCGTCCGAAAAATTGTCGTAGTAGTCCGTTACGCCGTGCAGTCTGACGAACGACATGAACGGACGCAGGCAAAACAACTCATTATCCGGCGGACGCACGCCCGTATTCGTGTATTTCTGGTCGCCCGCGAAGGTGATGTAGCCGTAGGCAGGCGGGTAGGTCCCGTGCGTGGCATAATACTGGGCCAAGGCCGTCCGCAGTTCGTTCATGGTCGCCTGCAACGAACGAACGCGTGCCCGTTCGATAAGCCGCGGCCCAACGGCGAAAATCATCGCGGCGAGAATCGCAATAATCGCAATAACTGTCAGCAATTCAAGAAGCGTGAACCCGCGCGCCTCGCTTCGTCTCATGACATGCACTCCCCGGGTAAATGAGACACAGCCACACGCTTCAATCTTACCACGCCTGTTGAGAACGGTCAAATAATGCAGTATTCGCACTTTGTGGTTTTCGACGGCCGTGTCGTTGCAGGCGGGTTTCCGGTGCGTTCTGCAGGCTGAACTCCGTCCAGCCGTGGTGCTATAATCTTTCGCCTTTGCGCTCTGCGGCCCGCAGACCGCATGGGGAAACAAGAAAAGCGGTCTAATCGGGAGAACACGCACATGTTGGGTTGCAGCTACGGGAGCATGTTTCAGACCACCGTCGCGGGTGGAAGTTACCAGGAAGGACTGACCGTAGTCCTTCAGGGGGTTCCGCCCGGGCTGTATATCACGGATGCGGACATATACGAGGCGTTGCTCACGCGCAAGCCGGGCCAGAGCGAACTGGCCTCGCCGCGCCGGGAAGCGGACGTACCGGTGATCTACACGGGGGTCAACGCCGCGGACACGATGCCGGGATTCTCGAACGCGGGTTATACGAACGGTACGCCGATGACGATCCTGATCCCGAACGTGGACCGCCATTTCGAGCACATCGAGCAGTACCAGGTGACGAACCGGACGCCCCGGCCCGGCCATGCCTCTTATGCTTCGTACCAGAAATACGGCGAGTGGGACGATTCGATCGGCGCGGGCTTCTTCAGCGGGCGCTACACGTCCACGATTGTGGCGGCGGGCGCGGTGGCGCGGCGCATCCTGCGCGAGCACGGCATCGAGGTGTTCGCCTACGTGAAGGAGGCGGCGGGTGTGCGCGCATCGGAGGTGGACCTCGAAACGGCGCGCGAGAAGGTCGAACGTTTCCGCAAGGTGCGTCGCGAGTATGACCCGATCTACCAGTGGGTGTTTGCCGAGGGGCGGATCAACCCGCACATGCGGTTCCTGCACAAGATGGCCGTAATCGCCGAACTCGAGCGCGACCTCTTGCGTATACGCGACACAGCCAGGGTGGTAAACCCGGAGGTCATACGCGAAGAGTACGGCGTTCATTTCACGATGAACTGCCCAGACGTGGACGCGGCTTTTGAAATGGAACGGCGCATCCTGGAAATCCGCGATGAAGGCGACTCGAGCGGCGGCCTGGTGGAAGCGGTTGCCACGGGCCTGCCGGCGGGCGTGGGCGAGCCGGTCTTCCGGAAGCTCGACGGTGAAATCGGCAAGATGCTGAGCATTGGCGCGGTCAAGGCGGTCGAGGTCGGCGCGGGGTATGCCGTGAAGGACATGCGCGGCTCGCAATGCAACGACGCCATGCGCGTGAAGGACGGCAACGTTGTTTTCGCCTCCAATAACGCAGGCGGGCTCACCGGCGGCCTGACCACAGGCCAGCCGGTGGTCGCGCGCATTGCGGTCAAGCCGACCCCGACCATTGCCAAGGACCAGGAAACCATCGACAAAGTCTCGCTGGAGAACAGGGTGCTGTCGGCGGTGACGCGCCGCGACCCGACCATCGTGGCCCGTGTCTGGCCCGTGGCCGAGGCGTTCCTGGCGATGATTGTGCTGGACCAGTACATGATGCATCTGGGATATCAGGCTCTGTTCGCGCCGTGGCGCAAGCCGTAGCCCAGGCGGCGTCAACAAACCGGGGCGGCAAGCCGTTTCCCAGGAGAGCGCGGGTATTGTATTTGGCACGGTACCCGGCGGGCGTGATACGATACGCATGACGCATTTGGGACCCGGAAACTGGGGAAGGTCTGGAGACGATCTATGAACAAGTGGTCCGTTGTTGGTTTTATCTTTGGCTTGGTATGCATCGGTGTGGTTGGATACATTCTCCTGGATGTGAGCCGCGAAGACGGCCGGATGAAGGTCACCGAGCAGCCCGTGGCAGGCGCGCGCCCGGCGCTATCGCCTCAGACTACGAACGCCGCGCAGCAAACGCCGCAGCCGCCGGACCGGAACGTGCAGCGTCCTGTCCCGGCGCTGCAGACAGCGCAACAGAGGCCGCCCGCGGCCACGGACGCGGCGCCGCAACATACCCCCGCCAGGCTGTTCCTGACGCGCGAAGTGCAAACAGGGCGTTATCAGCCGGGCGGCACGGTGGACGTGAAACTCTCTTTTCTGAAAGAGGGCAGCGAACCCGTTACGGCCATGGGCATGGAAGAGACCTTGCCGGAAGGCTGGACCTTCGAAGGATTCGCCAGCCAGGAGGGCGCGCTGCCCGATATCAAGCGCGTGGTCGGCAACAAGGTCGAGTTTGCCTGGTTCAATATTCCGCAATATCCCGCCACGTTCTCGTACCGTCTGCGCGCGCCACAGGACGCGTCAGGCGCCCAGGACATTGCCGGCGAGGCGCTCTACCGCACGAGCGGCAATGAACAACGGACGGGTCTTATCGTGACCCCGCTCGAAATGGGGGAGGCCGCCGCGGCAAGCGCGGCAGCCCCCGTGACCGAAGCGCAACCTGCCGCAATGCCGGAAACGGCGTTGACGCCGTCTCCCGCGGCGGCTACGCCTGGAACGCCCGCGGAGTCCTCCGCCCAGGAAGCGCCCGGGGAAGCGGCATCACCGGAATCCGCCGTACCAGAAGCGGCCAAGGCCGAAGAGGCAGCGGCCGCGCCCGTAACCAGCGGAATTACCATCGTTCAAGGCGCGGCCAATTCGTCTTTCAAGCCAGGCGAAACCGTGCAGGTTGATGTCGAGCTGGGTTACAGCGGGGCGGAGGCGGTGACGGCGGTCGGTTTGCAGACCGTGCTGCCGGATGGCTGGACGTTTGAGGCCGTTACAGGCGGGAACGCGCCGACGGTCGCGCCGCAACAGGGCCGGGCAGGCGTCCTCGAGTTTGCCTGGATTGAAGTGCCCCAGTGGCCCGCGAAATTCTCGTACACGGTCCGCGTACCGGAGAGCGAGAGTGCCTCGCGCGAAATCGCGACCACGGCCCTTTACCACACGAGCGGGGACTTGGTCACGACCGAACAAGCCAGACTACCGCTATCCATGGCGGCTCAGTGAACCTCTCGTCCCAGTCTCGAGCTACTGGGTGAAGGATCTTCCCGCATTCTTTTGGTCTCTTGAATAGTGCTTCACATAGGCCAACTGACCGTTTTCTCCGTCAGGCGCATGCCGGTCACGGGGACGCGGGCGCGGTCTTCCACCCAGGCAGCGTTTGCACCAGATACAGCGTGCGCAACGCGGCTTCCCGAGCTTCCAGGGCTTGGTCCAAGGCTTGCTGCGCCCGAAGGGAACCGGGGTTTCGCCGCAGAGCGTCGCGCGCGATGGCCGCGTCTTCGGCAGCCGCACCGGCTATGCGTCGCAGCCGTTGTTCGGCGGGATGTTGACGGGCTTCGGGGACTGCCGTCAGCGCATCAGACAAGCGCCGGATGTTCAGGTCTCGCGCGCGGCGTTCGGGGCCTGTTACGCGGCGGACGGGTGTCGAATCTTCCTGTGCGGCCGGCGCCCGCGCAGCGGGGGCAGCATCGGGAGGGGCCAGCACATATTGAAACCAAAACAGGCCCGGCGCCAGCGCAAAGCCGGTCAGGGCTATAGCCGCCGCTGCCCGGGCTGCGCCGGGAATGCGCCAGTGCATGCCGGGCCGTTTCTTGCTCTGGACTGCGAGCAGGATTTGGGCCGTGAGGTCCTTGGAAGGCTCGAGCTCCTGCGCTGATGCCGTGAAGTCGAGCGATTCCCGAATCTCGCGCACCTCGGCGGAGCAACGCTTGCACGCGGTTACATGCGCGGCAAGAGCGGAGGAGACGGGGGCACCCTGGTCCACAAGGCTTTCCGCATAGGCGAGCAGATCTTCGCGCGAAGGATGGCGCATGGAATCATTCCGTGCTGCTCGGCAGCGCGCTCAGCAGACGTACTCCCGGAAACGCTCCAGGTAGGGGCGCAAGGCGCGTTCCGCGCGCACAATCCGCGACTTTACGGTGCCTACGGGGACGTCCGTGACGGCGGCGATTTCCTGGTAGGACAGGTCCTGGAACCGGCGTAGCACGAACGCTTCGCGCTGGTGCTCCGGCAGATGCTTGAGCGCGGCGTTGACGGCCTCGGAAACCTCGCCCCGCTGAAACGCAACCAGGATATTCGCCCGGTCGTCGCCCACGGCTTCGATGGGGTCCGTATCGGGTTCCGGCTTGTCCCAGCTCCAGAAATTGCCGAAACTGAACAGCTTGGGGCGGCGCTTCTGGCGTGCCCATTCCTTCGAGACGATATTTGAGGCGATGGTGTACAGGTAGGTCGTGAACTTGGCGGTCGGCTGGTAGCGGCCCGCGTTCTTGATCAGGGCCATGAATACTTCCTGCGTTAATTCTTCCGCAATATGGCGGTTCTGCACCATCCGGAACATGTAATTGAGCACGTTCTTCTGGTGGCGGCGCAGCAATTCCCCGAAGGCGGGCTCCATCCCCTCCGCGTGGGCGAGCATGAGCGCCTCGTCCGCCCATTCCGTCATGGGCGGCGTTTCCCCAGTGAATAGCCGCAAGAGCGGGGCTTTCTCGGCCTGCGGCATCACATCCCGCTGTTCTATCATCTCAGGGATTCCCCTCCGCGCCCATGCCTTCCACGGGCTACGGTATCTATACCGGATTCCGCCGGAAAGTTCCAACCTTCTCTATAGTGACGCACACCCCGCCTGAAATGGGGACGCTCAGGCGCCGCTGTTATTCAATTCCTTGGGATTCTTCATGTGGGCGACAGCCTCTTCGCGCGTTATAAGTCCTTTATTATAAAGGGCTTTCACGCTTCGATCGAGCGTCGTCATGCCGTCGCGCTGGCTGGTCTCGACCACGCTGTGCACTTGGTGCGTCTTGCCTTCCCGGATGAGGTTCGCGATGGCGGTGTTGTTCAGGAGCAGTTCGTAGGCCAGTATGCGGCCCTGTCCGTCGGCCTTGGGGAGCAGTCGCTGCGAGAGAATGGCCAGCAGCGTCATCGAAAGCTGGAAACGGATTTGCTGCTGCTGATTGCCCGGAAACACGTCGATGATACGGTCCACGGTCTGAATGGCATCGTTGGTGTGCAGGGTCGCCAGCACCAGATGCCCAGTCTCCGCCGCGGTTAGCGCGGCCTGTATGGTTTCAAGGTCGCGCATTTCACCGACCAGAATGACGTCGGGATCCTGGCGGAGCACGTACTTGAGCGCGGCGGCGAAACTGCGCGTATCGCCGCCGACCTCGCGCTGGTCCACGATGCTCTGATTATGCGTATGGACATATTCGATGGGGTCTTCCACGGTGATGATGTGGCAGGCCCGTTCCTTGTTAATCTTGTTGATGATGGCCGCCTGCGTAGTAGTCTTGCCATGGCCCGTAGGCCCGGTAACGAGCACCAGCCCCTGCCGCGCATGCGCGAGTTCATGCACGGCGCGCGGCAAGCCGAGTTCGTCAAGCGTGGGGATTACCTCCGGGATGGGGCGCAACGCGGCCGTCACGGCGGATTTCTGCCGGTAAACGTTGACGCGGAACCGGTGTCGGCGTCCCACGGCCAGGGAGAAATCGATCTCCTTATTCTGCTCAAAATACGTGATTTGTTCATCCGAGAGAAAACTGTAGATGAGCGCCTGCGTGCTTTCCGGCGTGAGGGCCTCCGTGCGCGTGCGAAACAACTGCCCGTTGATGCGCAGAATCGGCGGCGCGCCCGCGCTGATGAGCAAATCGGACGCCTTCTCGCGCGCAACGAGTTCAAATAGGTCATTAATGTCCATTCCGGCGGATTTTTTCGTGGGCATGCGCGGATCTCCCGGAAGCGATCATAGCTCAGGGCTGCGGAACATGCAAAGAGCGGGATTCAGGCTTCCTTCGCTTCGATTTGGCGCGCGCGCTCATGGAAACTTGCCATGACGCGCGGCATGTTGTAGGAAACGAGACGGCTGATAATCATCTGCGGCACAAACAGCTTGGGCTCGATGTCCAGCGAATACGTGACCTCGACCTTGTGTTTGCCCAGCTTCTTCAATTGCCAGGAGCCGTCCATTTTGCTGAACAGGTCGCCGCGAACCAGGGTCCAATACACGCGCTTCATCGGCTCGTGGCACAAGTCCAGCGTGTAATTGAATTCGCGGATCAGCCGCACGAAAAACTTGACGCGCGCGCCGTCCTCGCGCCCTTTGATTAACTGAGTCCGGACAACTTCACTGGAGAACTCGGGATAGGACTTGTAGTCGATAATAACCTGGTAGAATGCTTCCTGGCTGACTTCAAACTTCTCGGTGCGCGTGGCGCTGGGCATGGGCGGCTCCCTCTCGCATTTGTGGGGGCATTGTGGCACAGATTCCCTTGCCGGACAAGCCTTCTGCGAACGGCTGGCGGGGTGAGGATTTCTGTGGCGCCTTGTGGTTACCGGAAAAAATGGTCTATAAGAAGACTGTTTTGGGTGGTCCTGAGAATTGCGGGGTGGAAACATGAACCGACGGGTATTCCTGGGTCTGACTTCTGCCGCGGCCCTTGGGCTCCTGCACACGCCGCCCGGTGTCGCCGCCAGAGGGCCGGAAGTCCGCATCTTTGGGTGCGGGCCCGCGTCGCGCTACATGCCGCGTGTCCGGGCCTGTTTCGTGCGGCGTCAAGGCGAATATGGCATGCGCTGGCCCGGCGCCGTGTATGATGGCGAGTCCGCGCGCCGGTCCTATGCGCGGCAGGCCGCCGGCGTGGCTCGGGATTTGCGCTGTCAAATCGATTTGCGCGAAACGCCCCTCTACACGCCCGAAGAGGTGGACGCCTGGCTCACGGAGAGCGCGCAGGCGCGTGCTGACGGTCTGCTCGTCGTCCTGCTGGACCGGCAGGAACACGCATGGCCCGCGGCGCGCAAAGCGGTCGAGAGCGGCATTCCCGCAGTCGTTTTTTCGCCCGTGGGCTCGTCCTTTACAACGAACACGGCGCCGCTCGCCGAATTGCCCGGAGGCTGCATCTGCGCGACGGACGATTTCGAGCAAGTGCGCTATGGCGTCCGCATGCTGTGCGCGCGTGCGAAACTGCGTGAGACGCGCTGCGCCGTGATCAAGGGCGCGGAGCGCAAGGACGTCGAGACTCCGCTCCTGGGGACGAAGCTGCGCTACGTGCCCGCGGCGGATTTCCTCGCCGAGTACGAGAGCACGCCCGCGGATGACGCGCTCGAGGCGATGGCCGGGACCTACATGCGTCATGCGCGCCATGTGGCCGGCGCCACGCGCCAGGACGTCGTCAATGGGCTCAGGAGCTACCTGGTGGCGGGACGTATCCTGGAGCGGGAAGACGCCGATGCGATCAGCATGGACTGTCTGGGCGCGTTGGGCAAGACAGATGTCAGTCTGCCGTGTATCGCCTGGTCACGCATGAATGACGACGGCATCCCCGCCGCGTGCGAAGCCGATGTGGGCGCGATCCTCACGCATTGCATCGTTCAGTATCTCTTTGACCGGCCTGGGTTCCAGCAGGACCCTGTCGCGGAAACGGCGCGGGACGCTATCATCGGCGCGCACTGTTCCTGCCCTACCCGGCTGAACGGTTTTGACCAGCCGCCAGAGCCGTACGACATCGGCCATCACCACGGCATGCGCGACGCCGTGCCCAAGACTCACTGGCGCGAAGGACAGCGCGTGACGTGCGCGGACGTCGAATTGGATGGCGACACGCCCGCGCGCATGCTTATCTCGGCGGGAACAGTGCTCGAAAACGTCGCCGTCCCGCCTGCCGGCGGCTGTGTCGTTTCCGTCATGGTGAAGTTCGACGGCGACACGGAGGCGTTGTCGTTTCCGGGTTTTCACCAGGTCTTCTTCTACGGCGACTTCGTCCGCGAACTCCGGCAATTCTGTCAATTGGCCGGGTTGCCGGCTGTTGTGGTCTGATCGGGCGGTTCACAGGTGCAGGCGGTCTTGCCAAGCTCGATGATGGTCGGTATAGTGAAGGCCGCCGCGAGTGGTTCGTTCTGAGCGGCCCAATCGGCGTTGCGGTTCGCGAAATCCACGGTTTTGGGCCGATTTCAGTACAGTCTCCGTGCAAAACAGGAGTGCATATACCTCATGCCGTTGGCGCAGCGCAGGGAAACGGTCCCCGTCATGGTGGGCGAAGTGCAGGTGGGTGGGGGCGCGCCTATTGTTGTGCAGTCGATGACCAACACGGACACGGAAGACGCCGCCGGCACGGCGCTGCAGATTGTTGCGCTGGCCGAGGCGGGTTCCGAACTGGTTCGGATCACGGTGAATACTCCGAGGGCCGCCGAAATGGTCCCCGAAATCCGGGACCGTGTGCGAGAGGCAGGCTGCAAAGCGCCGATCATCGGCGATTTTCACTACAACGGGCATCGTTTGCTCACGAAGTATCCTCAATGCGCTACGGCCCTCGACAAATACCGCATCAATCCCGGCAATGTGGGCAAGGGCAAGGCTCGCGACGAACAATTCGCCACGATTTGCCGCGTGGCGCGCGACAACGGCAAGCCCGTGCGCATCGGCGTCAATATGGGTTCGCTGAACGAGGAACTCGTGATGTCGCGGATGCGCGAAAACACGGAGCGCGGTTTCGGCAAGTCCTCTGAGGAGGTCATGAACGATTGCATGATCGTTTCCGCGCTCGCGTCGACGGAACTCGCGCTGGCCTGCGGACTGAGCAGGAACCAGATTATCATCTCGTGCAAGACGAGCGTGCCCGTATACCTCATTGACCTGTATCGGGAGCTGGCCGGAAAAACGGGCCAACCGCTGCACCTTGGACTGACCGAGGCGGGCATGGGGATGAAGGGCCAGGTCTGGTCCGCGACAGCGATGGGCATATTGCTGGCGGAAGGCATTGGCGACACGATCCGTGTTTCGTTGACACCCCGGCCCGGCGGCGACCGCCGTGAAGAAGTTCATGCGGCGCAGGAAATTCTCCAGTCGCTGGGGTTTCGCCAATTCGCGCCGAGCATTACGGCCTGCCCCGGCTGTGGCCGCACGACGAGCACGACTTTCCAGGAACTTGCGGAAGAGACGCTCGCCTATGTGCGCGAACGCATGCCGGAATGGCGGCGACACTACGAAGGCGTCGAGACGCTCAAGGTTGCGGTGATGGGTTGCATCGTGAACGGGCCGGGCGAATCCAAGGCGGCGAATATCGGCATCAGCCTGCCGGGCAACGGGGAGGCCCCGGCCTGTCCGGTCTTTGTTGATGGGCGGAGACACGCCACGTTCACGGGGAGTAAAGAGGAGTTGGCGGCGCAGTTCCGCGGACTGCTCGAAGACTATGTGACGACGCGCTACGCGCTTCGAAGGGAATGAGAAATAGGGAACAGGGAATGGGTATGAGAGTTCACCCCGTCCGTCTCGTCCGTCCGATCCTCGGCACGCGCCGCTTCGCGCGGCAGGGCCGTCAATTCGAATCGACGTATCCCAGAGCGTCGAGTTGCTCAATGTTCACGCTGATTTCTTCCTGCGTGGATGTTTCCCAGTCGAAAAGCCGGTCGAACTCGGCTTGCGCGGCCTCGCTGGCCGAAACGAGGACGATGCTCTTCAGTGCGGTCCAGTGCGTGGAGGCGCCTGTATCCAGGACGGCATTGAACCGCTGGTTTTCAATCGTGACCTGCCCCAGGTCCACATACACGTAACGGCCCTTCGGGTCGTCCACGGCAGGGCAGGTCAAGACGCGGGGCTCAGCATCGCCGGGCAGCGAAAGGGATACGGAGGAAGCCGGGTGGCCGCCGTAGTCCGCGGCGGAAAGCATTTCGAGCAACACGCGATAGACGCCGTTTTCCATCGGAGCGCGCACTTGTGCGGGCGGCACATCCTCGGAGAAGGGCGCGGCAACAAGCTGTTTCTGCCATAGGAGCCATTTGCCATCGTCCAGTCCGAAATTGAGTGGATGCTGGCCGGGCGCGTTGCGCACGGTGACCGCGTCCCGGTGCGCCTGGGACGCGAAAATGCGGTCAATGAGCAGGAAAGACGCCATGTGCGGCAGGCGCTCGTATTCGTGCCAGCGCGGCGCCATCTGCGAGACGAGTATCCGGCGCATCTCCGCGGCAAGTTCGGGATATTCCCTCAGCACGTCTTTTCGCGTAACGGGATGGTCCGGCACTAGAAAAAGCGCCTCGGTCTCGTTCCGTATATGGTATTCGTACCGGAACTTCTCGCTCCGCATGCTGACAAGCGCGTGCATTCCCGCGGCTTTGGTATACACGTACAAGTGGGGCGCGGGTACGTCCTCGCCCCGCATGACCGGCAACAGACTCTCGCCGTCCATGATTGCGTCAGTCTCGATTCCCAGCAATTCGATCAGCGTAGGAACGATGTCGATGTTTTCCGTGTGCTGGGTGATGCGCGCGCCCGGCGGGACACCCGGACCGGACATGACAAGGGGCACGTGCGCAATCTCGTCGAAGGTGAGTCCGCCCACATGCCCGACCGTTTTCCCGTCTTCACCGAGCGTTTCCCCGTGGTCGGCGCCGATGATGATGAGGGTGTTCTCGCGGAGATTGCGCGCCTCGAGCGCGTCGAGCAGCACGCCGATTTGCGCGTCGGCGTAGAGGATTGAACCGTCGTACAGAGCGCGCAAATAGGCAATGTCCGCCGCATTGAACGGTTCACCATCCTTGCGGCGCGCATTGTATGTGTTGCTTTGTTCCATGACGCTTGTGTCATAGGCCGGATCAACCCAACGATCGTAGGGCGGTGTCACAAAATGCGGGAAATGGGTGTCCCACGCATGCAGATAGAGAAAGAACGGTTTGTCGCGCGGTTGATCCAGGTACTGGATCACTGCCGTGTTGATTTCCTCGAAGGAGACGAGCGGCGGTTTCTTGGGCCGTATCGGGAAGAAGTGGTCGAAGGCTCGAGGAAGCCGGTCGCTGTTCGAGAACCAGACGGCCGCTTGCGTGAACATGGCAGTCGTGTATCCGTTGGCCCGGAGTATTTCCGGGAATAGCCGTTCGCGCGGATGCGGCAGCCTGACATGGGTATATTCCTCGACGGAGCCGTATTCGCCGATGCATGGCGACGGGAAGTATCGTCCGGTCATGTAGGTCGGCACGGAAATGATGGTTACGGCGCCTTGGGTGAACTGCTGCTCGAAGACAGCGCCGCTGCCGGCAAGCGCGTCAATGTGTGGTGAGGTCTCCCGTTCGTAGCCGTAACACGTCATGTCGGGCCGGCACGCATCGAGCAGAATCCAGATGATGTTCGGGCGCGAGGATGCAGGCGTGGGACCGGCGGCGTTTTCTCCGGCCCAGGAAGAAGAGAATGCCGCGGCGCAACACAAGGACAGCGCCAACGCCGCATGCCGGATTCCGGTAGGGCAACAGCTTCGCGGTTCAAGGGGGATAAAAGACATTCATGTCTTCCTCTGGGCCGTGCAGCCGGTCGGTTCTACTGAAACTTCGCCAGAGTGTCCAGCAATTCCCGGCGCGCGGCGCGGAACTGCGCCACATCTGTCTGGTACTGGTCAAAAGCGATGATAAACCGGCCGGCGAGCGCCTGCGCCGCCGGGGCGTCTTTTTCCGCAAACATGGACAACAATTCGTGGTCGACGATGCCGTCGCGCATAGCCTCAAAACGAATAGAATCGAGCGGGCCGTCTGCGCCGGGATACACGATCCAGGGATCGCCGGCGGGCAGATAGGGCGGCCCGCCGTGCGGGCGCGTCGTGTGCGTGAACGGGCTGTCCGCGGTCCAGTGGTTGTATCCCCAATGCAGATAGCCCGTAATGCCGTAGCGAAAATTGATCCAGTGCAGCAGGCGCGTTTTGATCAGCGGCTGTTCGATGAAGCGGTTGGCATATTCGCCCTGTGGAAACACGCACGTGTAGAACCAGACCTCTTCGCCGGCAGCCTGGCGCGTCTGGTAATGCTCGAGATCGTCGTGCAGGTAGTTCAACTGCGGCACCCACACGTCCATCGCGTCGACCAAGTCCTTCGTATGGCACGCTTCGATAATGCGCAATTCCGGCGCGTACTTGCGGACCAGCGCTGCCATCTGACGGTAGCTCTCGATGTTCGAGACAATGGGTTCGTCAGCCAGATGTTGACGATAGATTTCCAGCCAGCCCTTTTCCTTGAGATGCGCCACCAGCGCGGGGAAGAACTTCGAAAGGAAAACGTCCGCCTCTGGCGTGTCCGGCGCTATGGAGCGCGCAGAGACCTCGCCATCTTTCACTTCCTGAATGCCGACCACAAAATGGGATTCCCAGCCGCTCTCGCGGCCGCCGATGTGACCGCCTTCGATCAGCCCAATGACGCCCGCGTCCTTGAAGACCTGGACCCAGCGGTCGAAACGCGCGAAATCAATGGCCAGGTCGCCGTCGGCATCGACGGAGTACGCTGCGAGGCCCAGGGGCGGGATCAGCGCGACATTCTGCCGGTGGTCTGCCATGTTCCGCGCGTAACGGGCCAGCAGCGCGTAGAACTCGTCTGAATCGGGTTCCGGTTGCAGGTTCATGTGCAGCGCGTGAGGCGAAAACCACTGGGTGACCCACAAGCGCGTCCTGGCGACCGTCACGGGGTAGACCTGCACCTCAAGCGGCTGAGAGGTCAAGTGCGTCTTCCCGGCGATGGCGCCGCCGATGGCCGCCACGCCGCGATACAAGCCGGGGGCTGCGTCCAGGGGTACAGGAATCGTGACCCACACCGGCTGCGCTTGGCCGGGGCCCGCGTCTACCGATTCCGCTTCCAGCAGGGGGTCCGGGAAGTCCGCGGGCGGCACGCGCAACTGGTCCTTGCACGGCGTCTGCATGGGCCGGTCCACGGGCACGTAGCCCACGAATCGCGGGGCGCGCGGCTGTAACGCGCCCGCGCCGCTTTCATGCATGAACGGTGCTATTTCAACGCGCAACCCCGCAATGGCTTCAGAGGCGCGCACGACGAATTGGAGGCTGGCATGCTCGCCTCGCGCGACGTCGGCGCGCGCCGCGGCGGGCGCCTCCGGCACGGCGTCACGGAAGACCTTGGTCAGCGGGTCTGCGGGCCAGACCTGCATGGCCGTATCCGCCGCGGCGAACGCGGCGCAAGCCAGCACACAGAACGGTACCATTATCGAGATGGCCTGCCTACGTTTCATGACAGTCTCCCACATGCGTTGCGATGCGTATCTGTTTGAATGTATAAGGTGGGTTTGAGTCAGGGAAGCCTCCCTGGGGATAGAATGGTCTTGGAGAAAACAGCATTCGCTCCACAACAAGAGGAGGCCTCCAATGAAAAGGTACCACTACGTGGGTC
>JAGMZX010000067.1:0-22940 GCA_018005585.1 Candidatus Hydrogenedentota bacterium
ACGAAGGGCTCATGGGCTACATCCGCAAGACGGCGCCCGAAATCGCCACCTGCTTCACCTACGGCAGCGGCATCCGCATGTTGCAGGCGCTGCGCAGCGGCGACTGGGCCGGCTACACGCCCGAAGACACGCTCCTGGCTTTGCCAGACGACCTCGAACGGCACTACGCCCTCGCGGCGGACGAGGTCCGCGCCATCCAGGGCAAGGGCGTGTTCGTGCAGGTGCACACCGTCAATAGCCGCGAGGAGATGCTCCGGCTCCTGCGCTTGGGCGTGGACAGCATCATCACGGACCATCCCGACGTGCTCGCGGAAGTGATCGCTGAGGTTGAACGTAACCCCTGAATTGACTCACAAAGCCTGCGGACCCTCCCCCGCCTCACCGGAGAGGGTCCGCAATTCTTTCCCAAGCAAACGCGATCAGCCGCCTGCCGTTAGCACCAATTCGGCTATCGTAGCCCACGCGGCACTGACCGGGAACTGGTCTTCTTCCGTTCCAGAGGCGTCCGAGGGCATACCCGGACGCTGCGTATAACGCAGGAAGTCCACGTGCCCGTCCAGGTACAGCACATTGCTGCCGCCCGGCACATGGTTAAAAATGGCCGTGTCCGTGCCCGTCACGTCCCAGATGGTCGCGAGAGTCGACTGCGCCATGGACGTCGCGGCGGGATTGTTGATATCCGTAATCAGGAACCGCTCAATGCCCTCGCGCAACCGGTAGAACGTCAACTCAGTCCCTGGCGCAATCCGGCTGTTTCCAGCCGTGTGTGTGTACGAGATGTCCGAGTCGGTAGTCCTTTGAACCGCGTCCAACTGCGCCTGGTTCTGTGTAGCCAGCGCCGTCTGCCAAGGTATGAGCAGCGTCGTCAGATAGAAGTTCGACATGTCGGTGATCGGCACGATCCACGAATTGTCCCGCACGGCCCAACCGAGATAGATGTAGGAACGGTCGGACGTATCAACGCCGGAGGAGGCGACCCATCCGGGAAGCCGCGGATCATTATCCGGCAGCGCGACAATCACCCTGCCATTCGCGTCCACCCAGTCGCCGCCTTCATTCAGAAACTCGCCCGGCGTGTCGTCGGCATCCGACGGACAGAAAATAACCGCAAGGTCATTCAGGTACTCGGGATACGTAACATTAATGGAAAAGAAGAAGTTGCCTGCGTCGATCGACTTCGGCGGAAAGCGTTCGCCCGGGTCTTCATTCGCATACATCTTCAATACCAGCCCCATCTCCTTCAGGTTGTTCTGGCATGATGCCCGGCGCGCCGACTCACGGGCGCGCGCCAGAGCGGGCAGCAGAATGGCCGCCAAGATGCCGATAATGGCGATTACCACCAGCAGTTCGATTAGCGTAAACCCTTTGCGACGCATGACCAGAGTACCTCCTTGGGATACACCCGTTATGAGACCGGAACTACAGAGACCCATTCATCACGCGTTCAGGATAAATGGTGGAGGAGCCTTCTGTCAATACTTTCTTATAATTATCAGGTTAAAATGGGTTTTAACGATTTTCGTATCCAAGAGATTGCGGACTATTCGTATATTGTCCTGGCTGAGGAGAGCATTCCCGCTAATCCAGAGCGGGTTTCAGCAATACAGGTCGTACAACTCTCCCCCAACGAGACCAGTCGCGGTCAAGGCGCGTTACGTAACCTGGAACCCACGGGGATGACGGGCAATCCCGAAGGGACTGCGCCGGGCGGGGCAGGCTGCAGCGAGAGGTCGGTCAACGCATTCAGGAAGGAGACCAACGCAGCTTTCTCCTCCGCGGAGATACGGAACGGGCGAATAAGTGGGTCCACGTTCTCCGCTGGCGGTTCGTTGGCGAGTCCCGCGCCGCCGGCATAAAAATCTATGATGCTCTCAAGGGTGTCGAAATGACCGTTGTGCATATAAGGACCGGTAACGGACGCGTTCCGCAGCGCAGGAACCTTGAACGCGCCGAACGGACCTTCGCCGGGAACCTTCGCGCGCCCCGGATCGGGCGTTTCTTCCTCGGGCACGCCAATCACACGAAATGCCGTGTCGCTGAACGTGGGAAGATGATGACACTGGATACAGCGCATGCGATCGGACCGGAACAGCTCGAAACCGCGCTTTTCCTCTGGGGTAAGCGCCTCCTCTTCGCCCGCGGCAAAACGGTCAAAGCGTGAACGGAACGTGAGCAGCGTGCGTTCAAAGACGGCAACAGCCTTTGTAACGTTTTCGAAAGTGACCGGCTCGCCGTCCGGTCCAAAGACTTGCTCAAACAGGCGCACATACTCCGGTATCGCGGATAATTCGTCCACCAGTTCGTCCGCGTCCTGGTTCATCTCGTCGGGGGCCTGGATCGGAAAAGCGGCCTGATGTTCGAGCAACCGGGCGCGTCCGTCCCAGAACTGATGCGCGTTATAGGCCGCGTTCCAAAGAGTCGGCGACTGCCGCCCCAGTAGCGTGCCGCCCGCGCGGTCGGGCCCGAACCCCTTACCGCCGAAACCCATGGCTTTGCCACGTCCGTCTGCAAGACCGAAATCCGGATGGTGGCACGTGGCGCAGGACATCGTGTTGTCGCCACTGAGGAGCGGGTCAAAGAAAAGCAGGCGGCCCAGTTCCACCTTCTCCGGCGTGACCGGGTTCTCTTCCAGGCCAGGCATCGGCGGAAAGGGCACAAACCAAGGCTTTGGCGCCAATCCGGCCGGCGGTTGAGACGGGAGCGGCACATACTGACCGTCCTCCACGACAAAACCCGGGACGACCGCGCTCTGGCTGGCGGTCGTCGTGGCAAGACCCAAGCCAAAAATGATGTAGAGTGCGCCTGTATGCACGAAAGCAAGACTATCAAGTCCTGGATGCCCGGGTCCAGTCGCGGCAGAGTATGAGCCTGGACGGGATGGACCGTCTTGACGGGGAGAATGCTCGCCGGCCTTTAGCTCTGGCCCCTTTCGCCGGGCCGATAGGATTCCGTCAGGTGCTCACGCAACTCGCTCTCCTCAAAGTGGACCGGTTTGGTCTTGCGCGCCACGAACAGCGGGACCTGGTCGGCGTAATGGGGCGATTCCGGCCGGGTCGATGCGGCGCCGAAATTGTGGAGGCTGCGTGACGAAACGCGGCCCTGCGGGTCCCACTCGACCAGGAGCACATAACTGTCGCCGGAATGCCCGTGCAGCGTGCCGTCGGGCTGCTTGCTGCCATACACGGCATAGAGCGTATCCGGACCTCCGCCAAGCCCCATGTTCACGTCGCCGCGCACGATCCGGTTTGCGGTGCCCCAGGGAACATCGAGCCGGCCATGGTGTTTGTGCAGGAAATGGACCGCCTTCCGCAGGCTTTCGACCGGGTCGGGCGCCGTGCCGCCAAGCAGCATCGCGCGCACGACCGGTTCGCAGGTCAGCACTGCGACCGCCGTGCCGATGCTGCCGGGCGCGGCGCTGAAATCCCAGTTCTTGAGGAGGGCTACGCCCTCATTCATCAGCGGATCGTCAAAACTGTCCCTGGTTTCGAGCTGCGCGATCAAATCTCCGGCCAGGGACTGCCTCGAATAAACCCAATCGAACTTGTAAGCGTAGAATTCGTCGCGCGTGACGGACGTGTCCGGCCCGAAAAGCTCGTGCAGGCGTACCGCGCGATTCGTCATCTTCTCGGGGATGCCAAGCCACAACGGGAACCGGCCCCTCGCGGGGTTGCCCTCGCCGAATGTTGTCTCGAAGGGGCTCGAATTACAGTTCTGTACGAAGCCGGAGGGTGGATTGAAGACCTGCGGCAACTGGTCGAACGGCCAATAGCCCTTCCACAAGGTCTCCGAGGTATCGCCCGGCAGCGTGCCCGACCAGTCGTGGGCGTCGTCGCGCATCGGGAACAGCGCGTTGTAGAGGTACCAGATATTCCCCTTCTCGTCCGCGTAGACCGTATTCATCGCCAGCGTCGCGCGCATCGCCATGGCGTCACGGAATTCCTGGAAATCCGTGGCGCGGTTCATGCGGAAGAACTGTTCCACGGCGCGTATCTCGCCGAAACCGGCATAGGCTATCGCGAATACGCCCTCTTTCGTGCGAATCGCGGGCCCGTGCACGGACCACAGCAAGTGCCGGCGCACGGGCAGGCGCAGGGGGCCGAGCAGTCTTACCGGAATGCGCGTTTCTTTCGTATCGAAATCGCGCCAGGCGCCATCAAACCAATACTGGTTCCGGTTCTCCGGATTGATCGTCAGGCGATAGATATCGCAGAGGTCCGGCATGTTGACCGTGTGCGCCCAGCCCAGATGCCGGTTGTGGCCATGCAGGACAACCGGCGTGCCGGGGAAAAGGCCACCCACGATGTCCCAGCCTTCCTCGCTGTGCAGGCGGGCCTCGTACCACGCCACGGGACCGGTCCACGGCTGATGCGAATTGACCGCGAGGCGCGTGCAGCCGTCGGCGGAACGGCCCGGCGCCACGGCGAAGGCGTTTGAACCCCATTCCCGCGTGTCATCCAGCAACGGCGAATCGGCGCCTTCGTTCATCGCGTGGGTGCTCACGCCTTGCTTGCGAATGGACATCACTTGTCCGAGGTGCCTGTGCAGCATGTAGAAGAAAGGCATGCGGAAGGCAAAGCCGGTCACGACGTCCTTCCCGGTCACGGGAAACAAACGCGGGCTCAGCCATTCGTCCGTGTGCAGCGCCGCGTAGTGGTTTGCGCCGTCCGCATAGGCCTCACAAACCGCGCGCACGGCCTCGCTAAGCGCGCTCTCATAGCCTGCGTCGACGAATTCCCGGACCTTCATCGCGCGCACGAGAAAATCCGTCGGAAGGCCGGAAATCCCGTTCAGGGCCGCCATCTCGCCCCGGGCGGTCAAGAGCGACTCCTGCAGGGTGGCGAAATCATCTTCACAGTGGGCATACGCAAGACCGTAGGCGACATCCGCATCCGTTTTCCCGTAGATGTGCGGCACCCCGTATTCGTCGCGCAGGATCGTCACGTCATATTTCCCGCGAGGGGGAAGGCCGGCCGCAAACCGGTCGACATCCCGCGGGCACGCCGACAAGACCAATGCCCCCGTTACGGCCGCCAGCAGCAAGCGCGGTGCTCTGTGAATCACGGTCGGTACTCCTTACACTTCTTCGCACTAAAGAGGCGTTCCACGCGAAACGCGGCTATTGACAGGTCCAATTACCGTCAGCGCCGGCCATACCAGGGTTCCGTCTCCTCGCCGGGGCGGTACTCGGCCTGGAGGCAGGCGCGCACTTGCTCTTCCGTGAGACAGGCTGGCTTGAACCCCTCCTCGGCGAAAAGCGGCGCCTGGTCCGCGTAGTGCGGCGAATCCGGGTCTACCGTGGCCGCACCGAACTGATGTACGCTCTCGGAGCGCACCTGCCCGTCCTTCCCCCATTCGACCATCAAGACATAGCAATCGCCGCTGGTGGGCGTGAACCGCCCGTCGTCCTCAGCGTACAGGTCAATGGCGCGCAGGCAATCTGGACCCCCACCGAGGGCTGCGTCCACGGTCCCCCGGCGCAGCCGCAGCACCTCGCCCCACGGCACGTCCAGGCGGCCAAAATGTTCGCGCAGGCGCGCGGCGGCCAGCGAGACGCAGGCGCGCACGTCCTCTCGCTCAGCAGCCTTGCGGGATTGGCGGTGGTATTCCGTCCAGGCCGTCAAGGCAAGCGCGGCGCCGCGGTTGTCTTTGCCGGCAGTCCGGTCCCACCCGCGCAACAGCGCGAACGCGTCCGCGAGTTCCGTATCTTCGGGGCGTTCCGCCGCGAGGGCCTCGGCGATAAACCGCGCCATCTCGGAATGTTCGGAATAGGTTGTGTCGAATTTGTACGCGCAGAATTCATCGCGGGTAATAGACGGGTCGGTCCCGTAAGTCTCGAGCGCGCGCAGAGCCCGGTTCGTCATGCGGGTTTCGATGCCCTGATCCGCCCCAAAGTCCGCGGGGTCGGGATTGCCTGGCCCGTCCGTCGCCTGAAAGGGCGAACTGTTGCAGGTCACGAGCAAGCCGGAAGGGGGATTGAACACCTGCGGCACCGCTTCGAACCCGTGGAATCCCTGCCAGAGCAGCGCCGAAGTGTCGCCCGGCAGCGTCTGGGTCCAATCGTGCCCTTCCGCGCGGACAGGGAACATGCCGTTGTACGCGTAGAAGATGTTGCCGTCCTTGTCGGCGTACAGGGTGTTCAGGGAAGTCAGGCGGACCGAGCGCATGGCGGCGAGAAATTCGTCCAGGTTGCGCGCCTTGTTCATGCGGTACCATTGTTCAAGCTGCCCGACTTCGCCGTAACCCGCGAATGCGACAGCGAACACGCCGCGCGGCGTCCGGAACGCGGGCCCGTGCGCCGACCACAACAACTCGCGTTTCACCGTGATCCGCAAGGGTCCGGCTATCTTGACTGTAAGCCGCGCCTTGTCCCGACGGAAATTGCGCCATGCGCCATCGAACCAGTACTGGTTACGGTTGTCCGGGTTGACCTTGAGTTCGTAAACGTCCACCAGGTCGGGGCGATTGACCGTGTGGCACCAGCCCTTGTTCTCATCGTGACCGCTGAAAATCACCGGTCCGCCGGGAAACGTGCCGCCCACCATGTTCCAGCCTTCCTCGCTGTGCACGTGCGCCTCGTACCACGCCACGGGCCCCGTCCACGGCTGGTGCGAATTGATGGCGAGGCGCGTCGCGCCGTCCGCGGAGCGGGCGGGGCCCACGGCGAACGCATTCGAACCCCATTCCAGTTCCAGCGGGGCGCATGACCGGGCGCCGGGCGCGGCGCGGCGCATTACTCCCTTTTCCCCGATTGGCATGCCGCCTTCCGCTGCCAGCAACTGCTCCAGCACTCTGTGCAGTTCATAGAAGAACGGCGCCTTGAAAACCGCGCCGGCCACGACGTCCTTCCCAGTGACCGGCAGCGTGATGTGCGGCATCTTGCCGGGATGAAGCGCCGCGAAATGATTTATGCCGCTGGCGTAGGCTTCGCAAAGCGCGCGCGTATCCGCGCTGAGCTCGGACTCGTACTTCGCATCGACAAACTCGCGCACGCGGAACAGGCGCAGCAGATAGTCGAACTTGGCGAATTCGCGGCCATGAACCGCGCCCATGCGTCCGTGCGCTATCAGCACCGCGTCCTCGAGGTTCACCCAGTCATCCTCGCAGTGCGCGTATGCCAGACCGTAGGCGGCGTCCACGTCCCGCTTCCCGAAGATGTGCGGCACGCCCCAAGTGTCTCTCAGGATCCGCGCGTCGTAGGCGCCTGGGGCGGGAATAAACGGAGTCCGGTCCTGAGGAGCCGGGCAAGCGGAAAGAAAACCCGGCAATAGGGCCGCCACAAACCACAATGCGGTCTTCCGGCGCCGCGTCATCAGCGTCCCTCCCAAAAACAAGGCTTCTGACGTCACGTGCTGGCAATTCGGACCATTGCGCGCCCGGTCTGGTTTCGCGGGCCACGCGTTTGGATAGGATTCGCGTGCTTACCCGCCCGTTTTCTTCCCGTATGCGTCCGTGCGCTACAATACCGGGAGGTTCAAACTGACTCTTGCAGGCGCAGATATGCAGACGGACGGAAAACAGAAACTTGTAGAACTCCCGCGGCCGCCCATTATCGAGCGGATGATTCTCGCCGCGCTCGCATTGCCGGGCGCGCCGGAAGAACGGGTGGAAGAATCCCTCGCGGAATTGGGGCAGCTGGCATGGACGGCCGGCGCGACGGTCGCCGCCACGGTTGTGCAGCACCGGCCGAAACCCTGCCCGGCCACCCTTCTCGGCAAGGGCAAGCTCGAAGAGATCCAGGCGCTCGTTTCGGAGTTGCAGGCGGATGCGCTCGTCTTCGACGGCGAGCTCACGGCGCGCCAGGGCGCGCACATCGAAGACACCATCGGCTGCAAGGTGATCGACCGTACGCAGCTTATTCTCGACATCTTCGCGCAGCATGCACAGACGCGCGAAGGCAAGCTCCAGGTCGAACTGGCGCAGTTGAACTACATCCTGCCGCGACTCGCGGGCCGCGGCTCGATTATGCGGCAGCAGGGCGGCATCGGCGTGCGCGGACCCGGCGAGCAAAAACTCGAAATCGACCGGCGCCGTATCCGTGAGCGCATTCAGCGCCTGCGCGCGGAACTGGACGCCGTCCGCCGCAACCGGACCGTGCAGCGCAAAAACCGCGAACGCGGCGCAACCGGCAAGGTTGTGCTGGTGGGCTACACGAACGCGGGCAAGTCGTCGCTGCTCAACGCACTTACGGGAGCGGGCGTGCTGGTCGAGGACAAGCTCTTCGCTACGCTCGACCCGCGCGTGCGCAAGTGCGTCCTGCCGAGCGGGCGCGAGTTTCTGCTGGCCGACACCGTGGGATTCGTGCGCAAACTGCCCCACACGCTTGTGGCGGCCTTCCGTGCCACGCTCGAGGTCGTAAATGAGGCGGACCTGCTCCTGGTCGTCATCGACGCCGCGCATCCCGCCGCGGAAGAACATGTGCGCGCAGTGTCCAGCGTGCTCAGCGAGATCAACGCGCTGGACCGTCCCGCGGTCAAGGTATACAACAAGATCGATAAGCTGTCTCCAGAACAAGTGGCCGCGCTGGTCGACCCGGCGCGCGAAAACGACGTGGCTGTCTCCGCGCATACGGGCGAGGGCTTGAACCGGTTGCTGGACATCATCGACCGGCAGTTCGCCTCGACGCGCCGCCGCGTGCGCCTGCGCATTCCGCAGTGCAAGGCGGCGGTGCTCGCGCGCGTTCACCGGAACGGCCGCGTGATCAGCCAGTCCTACGACGGAAACGATATCCTGATCGATGCCGAAATCGAGGAAGCCCTGCATGGCCAGATCCAAGAGTACGTCGCTTGCTAAGACGCGGCTGTCGACCCCAGCGGAACCGCGCATACGCGTGGCCGCGCTGGTGCAACGCGAGGATAAGCTCCTGTTTGTCGAACACGCCAAGGAGGGACACCGCTACTGGATGCTGCCCGGCGGCGGCGTGCAATATGGCGAAACCCTCGGCGAGGCGCTCGTGCGCGAGGTCCGCGAGGAGACCGGCCTCGACGTGCGGCCCGGCGCATTGGTGCTGTCGCACGACTCCATCCCGCCCGACCGGCGACGCCACATCGTGAACCTGGTGTTCACCGCCGAGGCTTCCGGCGGCGAGCTGCACGTCGGTGAGGACGCGCGCGTCTGCGCCGCCGCTTTCCTGTCATTGGATGTCTTCGACCACGAAGAACTGCGCCCGGACATCCGCGACGCCCTGCGCGGAATCATCGGCACCGCCGCGCCGCCAAGCGCGCCCTATCTGGGCAATGTGTGGCGCAGCGATGCCGCGGACCAGGGCGGGGCCCCGTGAACCGCGGGAATTGCTCGGGCGCTTTCGCGGATGCATGCCCGTCTTGATCAGGACGCGGTCACCGCGGCGGCGCGTTCGGCGCGCTCCGCAATGTTCAGGAGGTGGTCGTTGACGCGTTCGAGATGGTTCAGCGCGTCCATGTAGATGACCCCGGCCTGAACGTTCTGCACCCCCTCATCAAGCCGTTTGACGTTATCCTCTGTAGATCTGCGGATAAACTGCTGGATTTCCCGCTGAATGGCGCGCACGTCCGTGAGACCATGATGCGCGCCCTCCTGCAGCAGCAAATACACATTTCGGAACTGCCGGTTCAGCATTTCAAGCAACGAGAGGATGCCCTCCCGGGCTTCCGGCGAGAATTGAAGGCGGTGTTCCTCGAGAATGTGCCGCAATTCCAGCATTTCCTCGGCGTGATCGCCCAATCGTTCCGCGTCATTGACCATATGGATCAGGGCGGGCATGAGCTGTATTTCGATCTCGTTCAAGTCGTGCTGAGATAACTCGACCAGGTATTCCGAAATCTCCCGTTGCAGCCGGTCGATAACCTCTTCGCGCTCCGTCACGGTGGCTTCATACTGCGGCTTGTTATCCACCAGGAACTCGCAGCTCTCATTGATGGATTTCTGCCCCTTCTGGACCATGTAGGTGACTTCGCGGATCGCCTGCTGCAGGGCAATCGACGGCGTCTGGAGCAGGCGCGGTTCCAGATAACGCATGACCGTGTCGCGGTCCGCGTCCGTAATCGGAATAATCGTCTGGCAGATTCGCCCCAGCAGCCCCACGAAGGGCAGAAACAGAATGCAGTTCGCAATGTTGAAAAGCGAGTGCGCATTCGCGACATGACGCATGATGTTCTCGGGGTATTCCGTAAAGACCCGGCCCGGCGTCAAGGCGTCGACCAATCCCAGAAACAACGGTTCCCCATTCCACAAGGGCACAAAAAACAGGCCGAACATGTACATCGTTCCGAGCACGTTGAACAAGGTGTGGGCGATGGCCGCGCGTTTCGCGTTCCGGTTCGCGCCGATAGCCGCGAGATTCGCGGTTACGGTCGTGCCGATATTGTCGCCGAGCACCAGCGGCACTGCCGTATAGAAACTGACCAGCCCCTGGCTCGCCAAGGCCATCACGAGGCCGACCGTCGCCGAACTCGATTGAATGATAATCGTCATGACCGTGCCGATAAGGATGCACATCAGGACCGCCCCGGGCGGCATGAAGCCGCTTTCTCCGGGGGTGCAGTCGAAAAGCTGAAACCAGGCCACGAACTCGGGGCTGTAGCGCAACGGCTTCAGAATGTTCGACATGGTCATCATGCCGAGAAAGAGCAGACCGAAACCGAGCGTGGTTTCTCCGAGCGCCTTGACTTGCGGACGCTTGAAAAACACAAACAGGATGAAGCCCACGGTGATCGCCGGGTAGGACATGTTGTCCAGATTGAACGAAATGATCTGGGCGGTCACTGTCGTGCCAATATTCGCGCCGCAGATTACGCCTATAGCCTGCGTGAGCGTCATAATGCCGGCATTCACGAAGCCTACCACCATCACCGTCGTCGCGCCGGAGGCCTGAATGACCGCCGTGACCAGCATGCCGGCCATGACGGCCATGAAGCGGTTCTGCGTCATGAAACCCAGGATTTGCTTCAGGCGCCGGTCGGCCAGATGATGCAGCCCGTCGGACATCATCTTCATGCCGAAGATGAACACGGCCAACGCGCCGAAAAGGACCATGCCCAATTGGACCTTGTTCATGGCCATGGCCTCGAATTCAAACGCGCGTGCGCGGAACCGGTCCTCGTCGTCGATGCCGTTCACCGGGTCGCCCGCTTTTGAGGGGCGCCCGTCGCGAACCTCCGCGGACAGGAAATACTGCTGAACGTTCTTGCCCAGCGTCCACGTCGTCAGCGCCCAGCCATCCGCGCCGGTCCGCCGCATCTGGTGCTCCACCGCGGCGCCCTGACTGTGACCTTCAACGCGGAAATACACTTCCACACCCTGCACCGGCCGCCCTTCGCGGTCCACCAAGCGCAGTCCCACCTCGTCGATGGTGCCGCCCGTTGTGGTCTCGGGGCGGCTCAGCCGCTGCTCAATGCCAGCGGCGGCGCGAAACGTGACCGGCGGAATATCGGGATAGTCGGGAAGCGACCCCACGACTGTCACGTCCCCCGCGCGGCGTCCAAGACGCAACCGGACAGCGGCGGCGCCCGCGGCGTCGGTCAGCGTCTCCACGGCCCGCTGAAAGTCTTGCGCCTCCGGACCCCTTGCATGACCTGTCGACAACTCGCCCCCATCCAGCGTCTCGACTTCAAAACGGACACGTACCCCCTCAACCGCATAGCGCTCGCCGGCCCCACCCAACAACCCCGGTTGAACGGGACTCTCAACAATCACCCGAAGCGGCTTTTCCAGTTCTTTCCCGTAGCCCCCCACCTGGTCATTGCCGGAGGCGTGCTCGTCCAGCAGGAGTCGCTCCGGCTTCAGCGTCGTTTCCGAACCGCTACGGAACCACCACAATCCCCCAATAAAGAAGACCAACGCGAGCGGTATGAGAAACGCAAGCACAGCGCGCTGTTTCATGAAATCTGCTCTTTATTGCTCATTCTTCCCGGAATGGCCTGTAAATCGCGGGCACCGCCCACCTGGACCGCGCGGAGCGCTTCTCGCGGCGCATCCCTCGTTCCTGCGCCACAGCGTCCCCGCCCATATAGCGTAACACGCGGTCTTTCCACACATCAATTTGCCAAATCAATGTGCCGCCAGTGGGCAGGCCGTTGTGTCCGCTTCCCCAATCCCGTAAGCCGTGTTTCCCCGGCCAAGCGGCGGGGCACGCGGAGACGCCCGCCCCACTCGGTCTTATTCCGGGCCTCTTCATTCCCTTCTCCTGCACGCGCTATAATCCGCCCGCGTTTGCCGGTCTTCCACTGGCGGACCGGTCAGCACTCGGGGAGACACATACCATGATCGACCTGCGCAGCGACACCGTAACCAAACCCTCTCCCGGCATGCGCGAGGCCATGGCCACCGCGCCGGTCGGCGACGACGTCTATGAGGAAGACCCCACGGTCAACCGTCTGCAGGCGCGTGGCGCGGCCTTGTTCGGCAAGGAGGCCGCCCTCTTTCTGCCCAGCGGCACAATGGCCAACCTGACGGCCTTTCTCTCCCAGACCCGGCCGGGCGACAGCATTATTCTCAGCGAGGAATCCCATCCTTTTCATTACGAGGCGGCCAATATCGCCATGATCGCCGGGCTGCTCCCCGTTCCCGTTCCGGACCGCCTGGGCAAGCTTTCAGCTTCACAAGTGCTTGAAAAGATTAATCTTATTGACGACCCGCATTATGCACACACACGTCTTGTCAGTATAGAGAACACCACCAACCGCGGCGGGGGCGCGTGCTATACGGTCGAAGAGGTGCGAGCCGTTGCCGAAGTCTGCCGCGGGCACGGATTGAAGCTGCACTGCGACGGCGCGCGCATCTTCAATGCCAGCATAGCGCTGGATGTATCTCCCCAGGCATACGGGCGGTGTTGCGACACGCTCTGTTTCTGCCTGTCCAAGGGATTGGGCGCGCCCGCTGGTTCCATGCTGGTTGGGGACCGGGAGACCATTCACCGCGCCTTGCGCTTTCGCAAGATGCTCGGAGGAGGCATGCGCCAGGTCGGCATCCTGGCCGCGGCAGGCGTATACGCGCTCGAACACCACGTAGAGGGTCTGCGCGAGGACCATCGCCGCGCGCGCACGTTTCGTATGGCACTCGAAGCGCAAGGGGTGACGTTTAACTTGCCATCGCCGACCAACATAGTGTACTTTGAGGTCCACAACGGTCCGGCGGTAGTCGCGGCGCTGGCGGAACAGGAGGTGCTCGTGTTGGAGCATGACCCAAATCTGATTCGGGCCGTGTTCCACCGGGACATCGATGACAACGCGCTTGACAGGGCCATCGAGGCGTGCAAGCGCGTACTTCGGTGACGTTCTGGCCTCTTTCGCACGAAAAGCGTCAGGCGGCGCGGGCATAGGCAGTCACTCCGGACTGTTCCACTGAGCATTGCTTCAGGAATACTTGCATGGTCGCGACCGCACAACAGAGGAATCTGCACCAGGACCCGCTATGGCGGAAGGAAGACTTGGGCAAACCGATCCCGGACGCCGTCCATGCAACATCCATGGCGCTGCCGCTCTGGAGGCACGTAGTCGGCTATGAGGAGAAGGACCCCGCCGTACTGAATGCGCTGGCCTGCGGTTACCCGCGTTTCGTATTTCACCCTTACGTGAAACAGCTTTTTGATGACTGTCTGAGCCGTTTCGGCCGTGCAGGTGAAATTGCGCTGGCGTTTCCGTCGCGGCGCGTCGCCGAGCGATGCCTGCGCTTCGTGTACGCGAAAACGGGGGCCGAGGGCCGGGCCGAACCCTGCGGCGCGCACGACATTTTCGCCGTGTTGTTGCCGGCGGCGTGTTTCGACGCGGGGAAACGGTTCTGGCAACACTTCGGCGAGATTGTCAGTTCGAGGCAGGCGCAGGCCGCCCTCGAAGGGCGGTCGGCGGTCCCGGCCGGGGCAAAGCTGACATTGCGCGAGCGGCTGGCCCGGTTCAGCGGGATGGACGCCGCGGATGTGTTCTTGTATCCGACGGGGATTGCCGCGCTGGCGGAAGCGCACCGCATGCTTCAGGCATGCGCGCCGAACCTGAAAAGCGTCCAGGCAGGCTTTCCTTATGTCGACGTCCTCAAGGTCCAGACCGAGACCGCGCCCGGCGTGCATTTCTTCCCCAGCGGAGACGCGGAACACATCGGCGAAGTCGAGGCGCTGCTCGCGCGGGAGCGCGTCTCGGGCGTCATTTGCGAGTTTGCGGGAAACCCCCTTCTCACGAGCGTGGACGTGCTGCGTCTCGCGGGGACCGTCCGGCAGCAGGGCGTGCCCCTCGTCGTCGATGAAACGCTGGGCACCTATGTCAACGTTGATCTGCGCACCTGCGCCGACGCCATCGTGACCAGCCTGACGAAATACGTGGCGGGGGCGGGCGATGTCATGGCAGGTTCGCTGACCCTGAACGGCGCGTCGCCGTTTCACGACCGGTTCGCCGCTTTCCTGCGTGAACGCCACGAAGACCTGCTCTGGGAAGAGGACGCCTCGGTGCTGGAGACGTACGCGCGTGATTTCCCCGAGCGCATGCAGGCTATCAACCGGGGCGGCGAGCAATTGGCCGATTTCCTGGCGGCGCACCCGAAGGTCGAACGGCTCTACTATCCCAAGTACACGACGCCGCGCCACTACGAGCAGGTACACCGGCCCGGCGGCGGGTTCGGAGGCCTCCTGTCGATTGTCCTGAAAAACGCGGACGCGTCGGCGCCGCGCTTCTACGACGCTCTGCGCGTGAACAAAGGCCCCAGCCTCGGCACGAACTTCACCCTCGCCTGTCCGTACACGCTGCTGGCGCACTACGGCGAACTCGAACAGGTCGAGGCGTTGGGCGTTTCGCGCAACCTCATCCGCGTCTCCGTCGGCCTCGAACCGCCCGAGGACCTGCTCCATCGCTTCGAGGAAGCCCTTGCGCCAATATAAGCGGCAGACACGCCGTTCTGCCCGCAGCACATGGGGGCTTCAGGATGAGCACGCCGGAATTGCACGCTGTCACGGGCGCATACGGTCACTCCGGAAGGCATATCGCGCGGCGCTTGCCGGATGCGGGGCATCGCGTCCTCAGCCGCCCATACGGGCTGCGGTCCTGAGCGGGCCCGCGAAGGCTACAGCCGGGGTTCTCGCGCCGGAATCGGGCGTGGTGCTTGGGGCATGCGTCCGGTATAATGACCCGCATCTCACACCGCTGACCGCATCCTTGCATCAAGCATGTCAGGGGTGCGGACGCGACAGGGACAGGAACCGCGGGAAGCACTGTTGTGATTTTCACGGCCACGGCATTACCAAACGCTTTTATCATTGACCCGGAACGCATTGAGGACGACAGGGGTTTTTTTGCGCGCAGCTATTGCGAGCGCGAGTTCGCGGCACAGGGTCTGCGTCCGCATTGGGTGCAGTGCAACATCTCTTACAACCGGTGCAAGGGCACGTTGCGCGGCATGCACTTCCAGGCCGCGCCGCACGGAGAAGACAAGCTTATCCGATGCACCCGCGGCGCTATTCACGACGTCATCATCGACCTGCGCGCCGGCTCCCCGACCTTCAAGCAACATGTCGCTGTCGACCTCACGGAGGAAAACCGGCGGATGCTCTTTGTGCCCAGAGGTTTCGCTCATGGGTTTCTCACACTGACGGACCATGCGGAAGTGTTCTATCAGATGAGCGCGTTTTACGAACCCGGCGCGGGACGCGGCTGCCGCTACGATGACCCCGTTTTCGGGATTGTCTGGCCCGCGCCCGTTGCGGTAATTTCGGAACGAGACCGGAACTATCCGGACTTTGGGGGATAATCGGCTATGCGGGAACTTCAGGACAATGTAGCGCTGGTCACCGGCGCAAGCAGCGGGATCGGGGCCGCGGTCGCGGTCGCGCTGGCCGCAAAGGGGGTACACCTCGCGCTCGTGGCGCGTCACGCGGAACGGCTCAACACCGTAGCCGCGCGCGTGGCCGCGGGCGGCGTATCCGTCCACACCTATATCGCCGATCTGGCCCAGGAAGAGGACATCAACAGCCTCAAAGCCGCCGTGGACGACGATTTCGGACGGCTCGACATTCTGGTGCACAGCGCAGGCGTATTCGAAGGCGGTTCCGTGGAGGACGTGGACGCCGACTCGCTGTTGCGGCAGTTCCGCGTAAACACGCTCGCGCCATACGCACTGACGCGTCTGTTCCTGCCCGTGATCCGGCGCAGACGCGGCCAGATCGTTTTCATCAACTCCCGCGCCGGTCTTACCGTCTGGGCCAACATCGCGCAGTACGCGGCGACGAAGTACGCCTTGCGCGCCATTGCCGACGGCTTGCGCGCGGAAGTGGCCCGTGATGGCGTCCGCGTGCTGACCGTCTACCCGGGAAAGACGGCAACCGCGCTGCAACAGGCCATTCAGGAAAGCGCGGGCAAGAAATACGACCCCACCCTGTTTCCCCAGCCGGAGGACGTGGCCCAGGTTGTGATCGCCGCGCTTACGCTGCCCATTAATGCGGAAATGACGGATGTGATCGTGCGTCCGCAGCAGGAGCCTTACGAATAGTGCGGCGGCCGGCCATACCGTCGAGGGTCCAACCATGAAGATCGGCGAACTGACGGGCGGACTCGACCTTGAAGCCCTGGGTCGCGAATTGCACGGCCTGATATCCGCGTGGTATCCCATATGCCGCAGTATTACGGGCGAGGGGTTGCGCGAGCAGTTGCGGCGCATCGGCGCGATAATCCCGCTGCAGCTTCACGAAATAGCCACGGGCACGCCGCTGTTTGATTGGACCGCGCCGATGGAATGGAACATCCATGACGCGTATGTAAGCGACGCCGCGGGCCGGCGTGTGGTCGATTTCCAGGAACACAATCTCCACGTGCTGGGCTACAGCACGCCCGTCAAGCGGACCCTCCCGCTCGAAGTGCTCAGACAACACTGCCACACGCTGCCGGACCATCCGGATTGGATTCCCTATCGCACCTCGTATTACCGGGAGCAGTGGGGCTTTTGTCTGGCTCAAAGCCGGCTCGATGCGCTGCCGCCCGGCGACTACGAGGTCTGTATCGACGCCACGCTGACCAACGGTTCCATGAGTTACGGCGAGTGTCTGCTGCCGGGGACAGGCACGGAAGAATTCCTGTTTTCAGCGCATGCATGCCACCCGTCGCTGGCGAACGACAATCTCTCCGGTCTCGCGATCGCGGCGTGCCTGGCTCGCGCGTTGCGCGAGGTGCCACACCGCCTTACTTATCGTTTCGTGTTCGCGCCGGGCACGGTCGGCGCGATTGCGTGGCTGGCGCACCATGAACAAGAGGCCGCGCGGATGCGGCACGGGCTGGTGCTCGCGTGTCTGGGAGACAAGGGACACTCGACGTACAAGAAGAGCCGCCGCGGCGATGCAGCCATCGACCACTGCGCGGCGTACGTGCTTGAGCATTCGGGGCAGCCTCATGAGGTCCAGGAATTCACGCCTTACGGCTACGATGAGCGCCAATACGGCAGCCCGGGCTTCAATTTGCCCGTCGGCTGTTTCATGCGTACGCCGCCGGGCCGGTATCCCGAATACCATACCAGCGCGGACAACCCGGACTTCGTGCATTCCGAATCGCTGGCGGATTCCTACGGGAAATTGGCCCGCATAATTGAGATTCTGGAAAATGACGGCGTATACCGAAACCTGAACCCGAAATGCGAACCCCAGTTAGGCAAACGCGGCCTCTACACGGCCATCGGCGGTAAGACGGACACGAAGGCGCTCGAAATGGCCATGCTTTGGGTATTGAATTACTCCGACGGCGCCCATTCGCTGCTCGATATCGCGCGAAAGTCCGGTGTCGATTTCGCCCATGTGCGCGCGGCCGCCGACGCGCTGCTCGCCGCGAACCTGCTCGAGGAATGCCCCGCCTGACCCGGAGTTGTTCAGAGAACCGGCTCCCAGAAACCCTCCCGCTGCGGCTGCTCGAAGAGCTGCGCCCCAACCGCCAGCCGCGAACCCTCCGCGACCGCGGCATACTGGATGACGCCATCCGCGTCAAAGCGAACCAGGCAGGCATCGGCGTCGGTCTCAATAACCGGGTCCCCAGCCACACGGCACGCGGCCTCCGGCCGGTCTTCAGGGTCGCGCAACACGAGCACGTCGCGGTGTCCATCGCTGAGATACAGGGTCAGCGCCACGTGCCGGTCGGACAACACGGCGCCGGAACCATCTGTCAACGAGACGCGTTCCATGCGCGCAATCGCGGGCGCGTCCTCGTAAGGTTCGATCACGCCGACAAAGGTGGAGGCCAGCGTCTGCCCCTCGGGCGCACTGCGTTGCACGACCACACGCGGGATCCAGGTCTCCGCGTTCGTGTCGAAGGAACCCGCGACGACCCATGCCTCGGCCAGCCCCGCCGCCGCCTGCGTCGTGAAATCGGTATAACGCAGGCGCACCTGTTTCCCCTCGGGGAGATAGCCAAGCCGGTCCTCGATGACCCAGTCGGCGCGCCAGCCGGGGGGGGCGGCCGGGTCCATTCGGAAATTGCGCATCTGCGTGTTATTGCCGTAATCCGGCGCGGGGGCAAGGTTTAAACCCCCGGTTTCCACCGAGCCAAAATGGCTGTGCATGAACTTCGTTTGCTGCAATCCGCCATCGACACGAAAGACATCCACCACGTAGCATTGCTTAGGCGACACGTCAGCCAGAACAGCGGTGCGTTCGTAGCGATTGTCGCGGTTCAACGGACGCGCGGACGCGCGAATGGCGTGAAACCGGCTGCCGTCCGCCCACAACGTTGTTGTGCCGCTTCCCTTCGCGGTGTTCTTTCCATCGACAACAACCGTATTGTGCGCGGCGGTCATGGTGTACCATGCGGCGCGCGGCGAACCCCAGCCGCCGTACTGGACGGGCGGATAGCCAAACTCAGGCATCACGTCGAGTCCCTCCGCAAAGAGGCCAAGATTCATGCCGTCGTGATGGCCGTGCCCGCCGCCGGAATCGTAGTCGAGCCAGACCGCGCGTTCGTGCGGCCCCTCGCCGGAACGCAGGATGGCAATGCACCATTCCTGCTTATTGACGCTCGGCAGGCGAAGCGCGCTGCCGTGTTCCTCAATCAAGGCTCGCATCTTCGAAGCGGCCGCGTCCGGTTCCGGAGCAAAAAGGTCCCAGGGTATGCCGTCCAGGCTGTTGCCGTTCGCGCGGCAGGCCACGCGGACGAAGTCGACGTCGTCGCTGAGTTCATACAGGCGCATCAGCAACGAAAAGCACGACGGCGGCAGGAAGGTCCACGCACAGGAAGTCAGCCCCGTAAACCCGGGCTTCGAGAAATTCATGCCTTTGTATTCCGGGCACATGATGGCGAACGCGCCCGTGTCGCCGGACATCGGGTAGTAGCGGTCGAGGCACAACGTGTCGATATGGAAACGAAACGTATCATGCAGGCGCGGATGACGCGCGTACACCGCGGCCAGGAAATCCGGGTCCGCCTTGTCCATCTCAGCCAGGAACATCGCCAACGCCGCAATCGTGAAGGAAGAATAGCCTGCAAGCCCCTTTTCGCCCGTGACGCCGTCCACGGCGGTGGCTTTCGTCAGCATGGCGTCCACCACCTCATCGAAAGCGGCCTTGTTGCCAGTTGGGTCCAATACGGCCAGCATCAGCGCGACGGCGATCTCCGTGCGCGGATAGTTGGTCGTGATCTTCGGGCGCATGGTCAGGGCGTCGCGCAGGATGCGTTCTTCGATGTTGCGCAGCACGTCCGCAGGCGCCGCCTTCGTATTCGCAAGTCCGTGCCGCGCGGCTTTCTCCGCGAGAAACGCGGCAAGCGCCGCGTCTTCACGAATCCCGTCAAAGACCATGTCGTAGGCCATCGCCAGTTCCCGCGTCTCTTCGCAGGCATCGTGCCACGTCGAAACATAGCCCGCGGCGCCCGGCACCTCGTAGACCAGTGCCTGCTGCTTGAAATCGAACTCCGGATACAGATCCGCGATGCGGTCCAGCAACACGCCCGCCTTGTGTGCATAGATGGGGTCGCCCGTCAACAGATACGCGGCGCCCAGGATACGCACCCCGGCGACAATGGCCTGTTTCCATTGCCCATAGATCAGGTAAGCCCCTATGAAGCGCCAGCGGTGGTCACCAGAGACGTAGCCTTCGCCGTCGTCGACTCCGAACAGATGCTTCGGGTCGGCGGGGTCGGGGTGCTCGGCGTTGAACAGCAGCGACCTGTCCGCACGCGCGGGATCGAACACACCCCGGGCATCGAGACCGGAATCATAGAACGCCTTGAAATCGTTCGCCGGAAAGAATGCCTCGCAATGCGGGCATTGGACCTTCCAGGGCCGGTGCAGCGCATCCATCTTCCAGTTGTACATGGGGACGCTTTCCTGGCATGCCGGACAATGCCCGTTCGACCAGACCATCCAGGAGCGCGTAATCGTCGCCCCAAACATGAGCCGCCACAACTCGTCATCGCTCTGCCGGGCCCACCACTGCGCCGCCTCAACCAGGCCATCGCGCACCTCCTTCACCCATGGGTCGGTGGCGGCTCGGGTCCGAAGCTGCTGCACCAAGGCTTCGGGATAGAGGGAACTGCCCTGTTTCACAGAGGGCTGGGCAGCGGCCAAACCGCAGGCCAAAATGAGATCGCAAAAGATTACAAATACACGCAAATATTTCAAAATCATTCTATCGCTTCCTCTGTCGCGCTCTATAGACCGTGAAATCCGGCTTGTCGAACGACCAGCTGTACTCGGCGGCCGTAGGCAGCGCTTGCCACGGGTCGACCTCGGGATGATTCCAGCTCGTGTACAACAAGCCAAGGACGCGACTCGTGTCCACGACGCGGGTCGCAAGAGCTGTCGTCCAGTGATGCACGTTCTGGTGGTCGAACCAAGGCGAGCCGGTCACAAAGAAGCCAAGGTCCGTAAAATAGTCGATGGACTGCTCGACGAGCCGGCTGGGGTCGGGGTGATGGTAGAACCAGAGGCATTGAATGATTTCGCGGGGCAGTTTCTCGGCGGCGCCGGTCAATGCGAGCTGCGGCGCGTTATGGAAGGGGTTTACGGCATCGGCCCACATCATGAGGCGCACTTGCGGGTTGGCTTCGCGCGCGAAGGACAGCATGCGCGCGACGTCGTCTACGAACAGGTCCGCGTTGCTGAGCCCGCGCACCCTGCAGCGCCGGTCGCGGTTCAGACACCGGGGCTCGTCGTGTCCAATGTGCAGAAACCGGGGTTCCATGCAGGTCATCGTGGCCTGAATGGCCTTGCGCATAACCTCCTGATAGAGCGGTTCAGAAGGGCAACAGGTGACGCTGTCCGGCGGCGCATAATCGTAAGTGACCAGCACGGTATCCCCTTCCTGGAGCCGCCCGCCTTCCATGGCTTCGATGCACAGCGGCCGCGCATCGGCGGCATAGGGCGGCTTGATGGCCGGAGACGCTGCTTCGGTCCCCGCGGCGGCAACACGATAATCCTTGCCCGCCTCGTAGACGACGTTCCCCCCGCTGTCCGTAATGGTGAGCGGCGAAGCTTCGGTGAAGACGACATTGACAAGGGGCGGCGCTGACGGCGGCTGCGCGGGCGCGGCCGGTTCGAGAACGCCCTTGCGCACCACGCACGGCTGCCGCTCAACCGTCAGGCCTTCGACGGCGCGCGGTTCGATTTTCAGCACGGCGCCGCCCCAGCCGAGGCTTTGCAGTTCCGGGACAGGCTCAATGAAATGCTCGCGGCACCGTTGCGCGACACGCCGCCAGCGGTCCGCGGTCTCCGGGTTATCCAGGTGATAGAAGTCGCTGGTTTCAAAAACGAGGAAGTTGACCTTCATGGCCGCCATGCGGGAGACGGCTTCTTCAATCGAACCGCCCGGCACGTTGCCGCCGCCGATATATGCGCCCCGCCAGGGCATGTCCGGTGCGTCGCGGATACTTACACAGGGCACTCGGCCCGTCTCCGACAAGAGCGCGTGCAAGGTCATCAGGCCGTAGAAGAGGCCGGGCAGGCCATCGGCGACAATACCCACCGACGAGTCCGACACCAGCATGTGATACCCCTGCACCGGAATGCCCATGAACAACCCCTCCCCGGCGTCGGACTTGGCGTCGGGTCCCAGAGCAAGCATGATGCCCTTCTCCATGCCTGCCTCTTTCGGGCCGTGCGCCGGCAAAGGCTCCAGGCCCAGCTCCCCCGCCCGCGCGTTGAGCATGCGTATCCCCGCTTCGAGCGACTTGCAGCGGTCCTCCAGGAAGAAGCCTGTCAACCGTTTCCATTCCAGCCAGCGGGGCTCGTCGTAGGTCCACAGGACGTCCTGCGGCTCGGGAGAGATTTCAGGCAATTGAAGCGCGACCTGCGCAACGGCGACACGTTCCAGAATCATGAATGCCGCGATGAGGCAATAATACTTGGACCATAGCGTTTTCACGGGAATCGCTCCACTTGAACGGCCATCATAAGCGAACCTTCTTATAGACCCGCCGCCCGGGGGATTCAAGCCCACCGCCGCCGGGGAATGCGGGACCCGTCTTTGTCGTTTCCCTGAAAGGAACTGCGGGCACGGACTGGACAAAAGCGCGGGCTGGTCTCTAAGATACGGCCTCTCTGGGGGCGATAACAAGGCGGAACAAGGAAAGACCACGTTATGCCAGCGGAAAAAGACGTTCTCAATGCGCTCCAGCACATCATCGACCCGGACCTGGGCCGCGATATCGTGTCGCTTGGATTCGTCAAGAACCTGAACATTCAAGGCGGCGAGGTCGCGTTCACGCTTGAATTGACCACGCCCGCGTGCCCGGTAAAAGAACGCTTCCGGGAGCAGGCACAGGCAGCGGTCGCCGTCCTGCCTGGCGTAAAGGCCGTACATGTGACCATGACCGCCATGCCCTCGCAGCGCCAACAAAAACCCAGCGTCAACAGACTCGACCAGGTGGACACCGTGATTGCGGTGTCTTCCTGCAAAGGCGGTGTGGGAAAATCGACCGTGGCGGGCCACCTGGCGCGGGCGATTCAGCGCGAAGGGCATGCCGTGGGCGTGCTCGATACGGATATCTATGGCCCGTCGTTCCCGACGCTGTTTGACGTCC
>JAGMZX010000067.1:23040-26552 GCA_018005585.1 Candidatus Hydrogenedentota bacterium
AAAGGCGGTGTGGGAAAATCGACCGTGGCGGGCCACCTGGCGCGGGCGATTCAGCGCGAAGGGCATGCCGTGGGCGTGCTCGATACGGATATCTATGGCCCGTCGTTCCCGACGCTGTTTGACGTCCACAACCCGGATGTGGTCATGGCTGGTGAGACCATCCAGCCCGTGGAAGTGGATGGGCTCAAGACCATGTCGCTCGGCTTCCTCATGGGCGACCGCCCGGCGGTCCTGCGCGGCCCCATCGTGTCCAATTACACGATACAAATCCTGCGGCAGACCGACTGGGGCAAACTGGATTACCTGATCATCGACCTGCCGCCGGGCACAGGTGACATTCAGCTCACGCTTGTGCAGCAGGCCTCGCTGGACGGGGCCATCATCGTCACGACTCCGCAGGCGCTCTCACTGGTCGACGTGGCGCGCGGCATCCTCATGTTTGAGAAGGTGAACGTGCCCGTGCTCGGCATAGTTGAGAATATGGCCTATTTCACCTGCGACAACTGCAACAAGCGGCATTTCATTTTCGGCAACAGCACGGCTACGTTGAAGCAGCGCTTCGGCCTGAACACACTGGCGCAATTGCCGATTCTGCCGGGCGTGTCCACCGTGGCCCACAAGACCGACGGCGCGGATATCCCCGCGTTCGCGGAACTGGCGGAAAACCTGCACCGCGAAGTGGGCAAACGACGGGCGGCGGACGGCGGACGGCCCGACGCGGCCATCGAGCCCGGGCACGTGCGCGTGCGCTGGCCGAACGGAGTGGAGAGCCGTATTCCGAATGTCAAAGTGCGGGCTTCGTGCCAATGTGCACTGTGCGTGAACGAATACACAGGCGAGGCCATCCTCGACCCGGCAACGATTCCCGGAGACCTGGAGGCAGAGAGCGTCGAGCCGCTCGGCAACTACGCGGTCTCAATCGCCTGGAGCGACGGCCACAGTTCCGGCATTTTCTCGTGGGACCACCTGCGCGCGGTAGCGGGCCTCAAGCCCGCCTGAGGCCCTTTCGCGTCCGGAATACTCCTGCCGCGGCGAGCCCGACCACCAATGCAGCGAGCATGTGAGCCGTCAGGAGCGGCAATCGGCTTGCGCCGCTCGCCGGGTCGGTGCCGTTCAGGAATTCCTCCAGGTTGGTCTGCCCGTCCCCGTCAAAATCGCCGTCAGGCAGCACATCGTCAATAGAATCAACGGTGTCATTCGGATTGTGGTCTACGATACGTTGCTCGAAGTTGTCGCCCATGCCGTCGCCATCATCGTCGGCGTGTTCGCCGAGATCGGCGGGAAAGGCGTCCAGCCAGTCGAATACGCCGTCGCCGTCGGAGTCCGGCCCCACCAACGGCAACAATATATGCGAAGGATGCGCCGGGTCGCAGTAGACCGTGTTGCGCGCCACGCGCTTCTCGGCGTACTCGGGGGCCAGCGGTGCGCCGGTATTGGGATTCACGTCGAATCGCGGGAAATTGCTCGATGAGATGGCGACCCGGATGCGGTGGCCTCGATTAAAGGCGACCGCCGTTGCCCAAAGACTTATCTCGAACGGGTAGATGACGCCCGGGGTCATCAGTTCGTGCTCCGCCAGCGAGTTGCGCGCCCGTGCGCGAATAATGCCGTCGCACAGGATGATCGATCTGCCGTCCGGGTACACATCGGTGAGTTTAGCCGTGAAATCCGTGTCCACGCAGTCCGAAGACGCCCACAGCCTGACAGTCACGGGCCCGGCCACCTCCACGGGAACTTGCAGCACCCCGGTTTCAAAGAGAATCACGTCGTGGCGGCTCTCTACGGGCCGCTGGTCGAAACTGCCTAGAGGCAGTCCATGGACGGCGCCGCCGAGCGTAGGAACCGGGTCGTCCGGGTCAAACTCATAGACAAATGCCGTGGCGTGTGGCCCTGGCGGACTCACGCGCAACGAGCGGTCGCCGTGAAAGTACACCGGCGTGTTCAAGGCAGGCGGCGGCCAATCGTCGGCCCAGCGCCATTCATTGCCCGGCGCGCTCGGGTCCTCGAAATCGCCCATCATCATATAGTAGACGCGTGGCAGATCTTCGGCGCCGTTGGGAACGTCCTTGAGATAACGGTTAAAAAACGCCACGTGGTCGTACGCGGGCGGACGCCAGGTAATGGTCCATGTTACATCTCCCGCGTTGTCGCCGTGGCCCTTAAGCATGATGATAAGCTTCGAATGTTCCCGCGCGATCGGGCCGCCGGACTGCCGCAACGTCACGAAGTTGTCAATTGTGCTTTGCAGGAATACGTCGTACCAGCCCGAGAACATGTGGACGGGCCGGTCGCGCAGGTGCTGGCGCGTCGTGGCATCCAGGGACTGCCAGAATTCGTCATAGGCCGGGTGTGCCAGCGTCAGGTCGTACAGGTCTTCGCCCAGCGTGCTGAACCAGTCCAGGAATTCATTATGGCGCAACGCGCCGCCGTAATAGATGACGCCGGACTTGTAGAATTCCGCGGGCGCCATCCAGAGCCATTCCGCCTCGACACCCGGCGGGTCTGCGCCCGCCGCCAGATTCAGCAAGGCCCCGCGCACCGAACCACCCCAGAAACCGATGCGGCCGTTGCACCACGGCTGCGCCAGAATCCATTGCACCGTATCGTACCCGTCTTGCCGCTCGCCCCAGCCGTCATTAAGAAGCGTATTGCGCACCCCCTCCGAGCCGTGGAAGCCGCGCACGTTTTGCGCGACCATCACGTAGCCCGGCTCCGTTATGATGGCGTTACAGAGGTTGTCCTCATAGTTCGGCGTCCGAAGCATCAACACGGGCCACGGCCCCGTCCCCTCGGGCAGAGTGACGCGCGTTTTGAGTTGCACGCCGTCCCGCATGGGCACCATCGTAAGGTAGCCATGCCAGCAGGTGTCTTGCGCCCGGCTCGCGGGCACCTCCAGGGCCGCCGCAACAAGCACGGCCAGTGCCACGGGGCCTGTGTGGCGCGTGCGTTGCATATTCAAGCCCTCCACCCGGTGATGCGCATTCCGCGCATCCAACCGTACATCCCCAAGCAGTATAGCACAGTCGCCACAAATCGCCCGGCACGCCCTTCGGGTTGACTCCGTGGTGCACAACCGCAAACAATGCCGCCCATCAAGCCAGGAAGGAGCCTCAGATGAACACGCCGCGGGAAATGCATGTCATTTCGAATACACACTGGGACCGGGAATGGTTGTTCGATTTTCAGGAAACGCGGATGCTGCTTGCCGAGATGTTCGACAAACTGCTCGATATTCTCGATGCGCGCCCGGACTACAAGGCGTTCCTGATGGACGGACAGGTCATTCCCGTCGAGGACTATCTGGAGGTGCGGCCCGAGAACCGCGAGCGGCTCGTGGGCCATGTGCGCGCGGGCCGTCTTCAGATCGGCCCATGGTACACGGACCCGGAATGCTTCTGCGTGGGCGGCGAATCGCTTGTGCGCAACCTCCTGTATGGGCATCGCGTGGCTAATGCTTTGGGTGGCGTCATGAAGGTGGGCTACACCCCGTTCTCCTACGGGCAGAACTCGCA
>JAGMZX010000067.1:26652-28313 GCA_018005585.1 Candidatus Hydrogenedentota bacterium
TATCCCCGCACCATGCTCGACCTTGCCTGGAAAACCCTGCTTTCCTGCCACGCTCACGACAGCATCGCGGGCAGCGGCATCGATGAAATCGAGCGCGACATGGAATACCGGCTCCGCCAGGTCATCAACGTCGCGAAGGGCTTGCAGCGGCGCAGCCTCGCGTACCTTCAGGCGCGTATTGACAACAGCGGAATGAGTACGGATGACGTGCTCGTTACGGTCTTTAATGCATCGCCACGCGCGCGCTCCGAGGTGGTGACTGCCATCATCGATGTGCCAGAACATCTGGCAATCCACGAATTCGGCCTGACCGACGCCGTAAGCGGCGCGCCCGTAGCCGTGCAGGGGGGAACGCGCAAGTCCCATCACGCCATCGTCAACCATGACGGCGATGCGCCCGCCATGATGCGGGCCCAACGTTTTTCCGTGCATATCGAGGCTTGTGACCTGCCAGGACTGGGCTACCGGACCTATCGGCTGGACCCCAAGGGCGCATTTGCGCGCGGCGGTCTCGCCCAAGGCGACAACAGCATGGAAAACGAGCATCTGCACGCGCAAATCGCCCCGGACGGAACCCTGTCAGTCACGCATAAGGCGTCCGGCCTTGTGTTCCACGGCTTGAACCAGTTCGAGGACGGCGGCGAAGCCGGCATGGCCTGGATGCACCTCGCGCCGGGACAGGACCGCGTCATCAACAGCCGCGGTTGTCCCGTCGTGGTTTCCTTGGAAGAAAACGGCCCGCTGCTGGCGCGATACCGCGTCGACTACCACATGACGGTGCCCGCGCGCCTGGAAGAGAACGGCGGCGACCCGTGGCGGCGGCTGGACGGCGTTGGCAATCATGCGCGCCGTTCGGAAGCGACATTCCCGCTGCTGATTCATTCCTATGTCAGCCTCAAGAAGGGCGCCCGGTCGCTCGAAGTGGTCACGCGTTTCGATAATCAGGCCGATTCTCACCGCCTGCGCGCACTGTTTCCAGCGCGGCGGGACACAAACGTTTGTCACGTGGAAAGCGCGTTTGATGTGGTCGAGCGGGAAATCGTGTTCGGACCGGACAGTCCCTGGCGCGGCAGCACCAGCGTAACGTTCCCGATGCAGCGGTTTGTGGATGTCAGCGACAGCCGCGGCGGCCTCGCCGTGATAAATGATGGTCTGCGGGAATATGAGGTGACCCAGACCCCCGAAAGGGCCATCGCGGTCACCCTGCTGCGCGCATATGAACTCAGCCTGACCACCGTAAGCAAACGCTGGGACATTCACCCGGAGATGCGGCTTTCCCAGTGCCCCGGGGAACACGAATTCCGCTTCCTGCTCTACCCTCATGCCGGGGCTTGGGACATGGTGGACATCTATGGCGAGGTGGAACGACTCTGCGTGCCCGCCGAACCGGCCCAGTCGGGCGCTCACGGCGGCGACTTGCCCCGGGTTTTCGGATTCATGACCCTCGAAGGGGACCAGGTCGCGGTGAGCGCGGTAAAGTGCTCCGAAGACGGCCATGGCGTGGTTGTCCGGCTGTTCAACCCCACCACGCGGACCCGGCGGGCCATGCTCACCTTCGCCAGGCCCCTGGCATCGGCAACCAAGGTTACGCTTGAAGAAGAGTCGCCCGTGACAGTGCCCGGCGACGGTACGCGACTCTCTCAGGAAATCGCCCCGAAGGC
>JAGMZX010000068.1:0-6920 GCA_018005585.1 Candidatus Hydrogenedentota bacterium
GCCATCTGCAACGAGATATTCAAGGACTGGAACGACATCGAGCGGACCGTCCATTATGTGAAGGAAGTGGGTTACGACGGGCTCGAGATCGCCCCGTTTACGCTGGCGCCGTACGTAACCGATATCCCCGAGGCGACGCGGCGGCAGATTGTGCGGGCGGCGCAGGCGGCGGACCTGGAGATAGCGGGCATCCACTGGGTGTTCGTCGGGCCGCAGGGCGTGTATCTGACGCACCCGGACAAGGCGGTGCGCGCGTTCACGGCGGAATACCTCGCTGACCTGGTGCGTTTCTGCGGCGAGATCGGCGGGAAGGTGCTGGTCTTCGGGTCGCCGAAGCAGCGCAACGTGATGCGGGACGTTACGTACAACCAGGCGCTTTGCTACGCGCGCGAGGTTTTCGAGGCGGCGCTGCCCCGCTGCGAGGAATACGGTGTCACGATTTGCATGGAGCAGCTGACCCACCTGGAAACCAACTTCTGCCAGACGGTGGAGGAAACGGCCGAGTTGATTGACGCGGTCAGTCATCCGAATTTTCAACTCTTGCTCGACACGAAAGCGATGGCGTTTCAGGCGGAGGATCGGCCGGTTCTCATCCGCAAATACGCGAAGTATCTGCGTCACTATCACGCGAACGACGAGAACCTGGAGGGGCCCGGAGCCGGCAAGGTCGATTTCGGCCCCATTTTCGCCGCGTTGCGCGAGATTGGGTACGCGGGCTATATGTCGGTCGAAGTGTTCAAGTTCGATGCCGGCCCCGAAGCCATAGCCACAAAGAGCCTCGAATACCTCCGGCGCTTTGTCTGAGCCCGCTTTGTCAACAGGCGCGGAATCTGCTTGCCGTCACACAGGAGCGCGAATTCCCTTGCCCATTCCGTTTGAAGACGATCCCATGACAACTTTTGCCGCTTGGCTGGAGGAAGTGCAGGCGCAGGCGGACCTGGTCCCCGAACCCACGGCGGCGGCATTGGCCACGGTGGACGGGCAAGGCGCGCCCGACGTGCGCATCGTGCTCGTAAAGAAGTCGGACGCAGGCGGCTTCGTCTTCTTCACGAACCTGAACAGCCCCAAGGCGCGGCAACTTGCCGCCCATCCCCGTGCCGCACTGTGCTTCTACTGGGGCCCGCTGGACCGCCAGGTGCGCATCCGGGGACCCGTGGAACGGGTGGGCGACGCGGAAGCGGACGAGTATTTCGCTACGCGCCCGCGCGAGAGCCAGATCGGCGCCTGGGCGTCGAAGCAGTCCGAGGCGTTGCGCGGGCGTTTTGAACTCGAGACACAGGTTGCGATTTACGGGGCGAGGCACGCGATTGGCAAGGTGCCCAGGCCCGAGTTCTGGTCCGGATTCCGCCTGGTCCCCGAATCGATCGAATTCTGGCTGAAAAGGCCGTTTCGCCTGCACGAACGGCTGCTCTACACCCGTTCCGGAGGCGGCTGGCAGAAGCAGTTGTTGTATCCGTAATCGCAGGGCTTGCCGAACCCGAACGGCACCGCAGCAAGAAGCCCCCCGAGCAGGCGTGAGCAACGTGACCATGTTTCTTCCGGGGCTTTCCGCGGCACGCAAGATCTTGTGGCGGTGAGCGCTCGGACTGCATGTGGAAAACTCGGGGGAAAACGGTTGGGAGGGCGTGGACAGGCGGGGGAGAGCCGCTGCATGGCTATGGCGCCGAAGTCTCGAGTTCTTGCCATAAGTAATTATAAAGTAATGCTTTACATGTCATATCCGCGAAGATAATCACCTGTGAGCCGGTGTGAATAGGGTGGTTTCCGAAACCGGGTCCTACCTAAGCGGCCTGTGGATAATTTGTCAGTTTCGGCTCCGTTCTGCACACACAAGATGTAGTCGGGCTGTGTCAGGCTGCCTGGACGGGAAGCCCGGAATCGCCGGCGCGTCATCGGCGTTGCGTGGTGGTGCAGCAAGTATTGGAACGCGCTTGCGTGAGATATTGCCGACGCCCCGCGCCTTACCTATAATGACCGGGCGGGAGGCGTATTGGATGGCTCGATACCTGGTGACGGGCGGCGCGGGGTTTATTGGCTCGAACCTCGTGCGGGCGCTGCTGGCGCGCGGCGAACAGGTCCGCGTGCTGGACGACTTTGCGACGGGCCGCCGCGTCAATATCGCAGAGGTTACGGACCGGGTCGACGTGGTCGAAGGCAGCATCTGCGACGCGGATGCGGTACGCCGGGCCATGTCGGGCGTGGACTATTGCCTGCATCTCGCCGCGATACCATCCGTGCCGCGTTCGGTGGCCGACCCGCTGCGGTCGAACCGCGTGAATGTCGAAGGAACGCTTCAGGTCTTTCTGGCCGCGCGTGACGCGGAGGTCAAACGCGTGGTCTACGCCTCTTCTTCGAGCGTGTACGGCAACGCGCCGCCCGGCCCGCTCGCCGAGGGACTGCCGCGGGCGCCGGTCTCGCCTTATGGCGTGAGCAAGGCCGCGGCCGAGATGTACGCGGAGACGTTCAGCCGCCTCTACGGCGTCGACCTGGTTGGCCTGCGCTATTTCAACGTCTTCGGCCCGCGCCAGGACCCGAATTCGCCTTACGCGGCGGTGATCCCGATTTTCATACGCGCGCTGCGCGGGGGGCGCCGCCCACCGGTGCACGGTGACGGCGGCCAGTCGCGCGATTTCACGTTCGTGGACAACGTCGTGGAGGCTAATCTGCTGGCGTGCGCCTGTCCTGGGCGCATCGCGGGTGTTTATAATGTGGCCTGTGGGGATTCGACCCCGGTGCTGGGCCTTGCCGATATGCTGAATGCCATATTAGGGACGCGGATTGAACCGGAGTATCTGCCGGCGCGCCCGGGCGACATCCGCGACTCGCGGGCGGACATCAGCCGTGCCAGGCAGGCGTTTGGGTATGTGCCGCGTGTGTCGTTGCGCGAGGGACTCGAGCGGACGGCGGTGTGGTACGAGCGGACGGAGGACGGCTCATGACTCGGAAGAAGACCGTGCTGGCGGTGGTCGCGCACGCGGACGACCTCGAATTCATGGCCGCGGGGACCATCGCGCGCTTCATCGACGAACTGGGCTGCGACGTGTACGAATACATCCTGACGGACAACTCGAAGGGCTCGTACCGGCTCTCGCCCCAGACGCTTATCGAGGTTTCGGCGCGCGAAGCGGGCGAGGCAGCCAGGATACTGGGCCTGCGCGAGGTCCGGCTCGAAGGCTACCGGGACGGCCGCCTGAACGAAGTACACCCGAATGTGCTGCGCGACAAGATCATGGCGTTCATCCGCGAAGTGAGAGCGGATATCGTCATGAGCTGGGACCCGTTCGCGCCGTACGAGGACCATCCGGATCACCGCATGACCGGCATGGCCACGCTGGAAGCCGCCGCGTTCAGCGGCAATCCGCTGTTTCACCCTGGCCACGCCAATCCGCCCCGCCCGGTTACGGAAGCGTACTGGTTCGCGAAGCATCCGATGAACGCGGAGCTGTTTGTCGATATCTCGGCGACCATCGACAAGAAGATCGCGGCGCTGCTCGCCCATGATTGCCAGATGGTCCTGACTGTGGACGCGCTGCTCCAGGAAGCGCGCACGATCGGGGTCGAACTGCCGATACTCGAACAACTGGAGGATGGCGGGCACAAGGAACTAATCGCGGCGGGCGTGCGCCGCTGGTGCGCGGAACTCGGCGAGCCGCGCGGCATCGCCTTCGCCGAACAGTTTCGCTACGAGAAGCTGGGCATGCTCGACAAGGTATTGGGCGCGGGCTTTGTCAGGCCTGATTTCGGCTCTTGAACCGCCACACCGCGCGCCGAAACCTTACGCAAGCACCGGCGCCCCGGCCTCGGCGTCCCACCGCACCGCCCTGCCGGAATCCAGGGACCACACGGCCATGTGCGCCACGGTGGCGCCCATGCAGCCTGCTTCAGCCGGCGCGATGGTTGTGCTGCGGTTTCGCATCGCGTCAAAGAAATTTTGCAGATGCGGCTCATTGCGAATGCCGTCCGAGGGGACCTTTTCTTCCACGTCGTTCCGGAAAACGGACATTGCGCCCATGCCCGTGATCTCGAGGGTGCCTTCCGTGCCCAGGTACCGCTCTACGAGCCCGAAATGTCCGTTGCTGTCCGCCGTCGTGAAATTGAAATGGAACTTGCTGTCGGGATATTCGACGACCGCGCTGACGGTGTCGGGCGTGCTGCGCCCGTCCTCCACGTTGTAGATGCCGCCCGCGGCCACGACCCGCGCGGGCATATCGCTGCCCGTGATGAAATGGCACATGTCGAGGTGGTGCAGCATAAGGTCGCCGAAATAGCCGTTTGAATACTCGCGGAACTGCCGCCAGTGGAAATAGCGCGTGAAATCCAGGGGATAGCTCTTCGTGTCGCGGAGGAAGGCCGCCCAGTGCACGTTTTCCTCGTTGGCATCGCCGGGCGGCGCGGCCTCCGTCAGACGTCCGGATTTGAAATGCCGGTTCACCTGAACGAGCACGAGCTTGCCGATGGCGCCCGAACCCACAACCTCGCGCGCTTTCTGGTACATCGGCATGCTGCGCAATTGCGTGCCTGTTTGGAATACCGCTCCGGTCTCGCCCACCCAGTCGCGGATATCGCGGGCATCCTGCGCGGTCAATGCAATTGGCTTCTCGCAATACACGTCGAGTCCCGCGTCCAGCGCCGCGAGCACCGCGGGCGTGTGGATGTGGTCCGGCGTCGCGATGACGACGGCGTCCAGGGGCTCCTTCTCGAACATGTCCTCGAACCGGACATAGGAACCCACTTCCGGGCGCTTTGCCTTGCACCAATTTACGGCGCGATCGCGCCAGACGTCATACGTGTCGCAGACCGCCGTTACGTCGACGCCTTCCAGCGTCAGCGTACTTTCCAGAATAGACGAGCCGCGACTGCCCACGCCGATGAACGCGCACTGAATCCGGTCGTTCGGGCCGATTGCGCGCCGTTGGGGCGCGGGTTTCGCGCGGTGCGTGGCCGCGGCGGCCGCGCGGCCGCTGTCGGCCGCCGTTGTGGCGCAGCCCGCCAATACGGACGTGGCCGTGAGCCGCGCCATATCCGCCATGAACTGCCGCCGTTCTGGATTGGATTCGCTCATGACGCCGTTCGCCTCCCGATTTTGCGGTTCCGCCGATACGGTTTTCCGGTCATTCCGCTTCGATTTCGAGGTCGTAACAGAACCGGTGCTCCCCCTCGCGCGGGCATTGGACCAGCCACTCGCCCTTGGGCGACACGATGCCCGTGGGCGAATTGACGGCGCCCTCGGCCGCCGCCGCGTTCACCGTGACGATGTGGCAGCCGCTTTCCAGGGCGCGCAGCCGCAGGTTCGCGTCGTGATATTGCAGATAGCGCTGGTCCGTTCCGGTATTGGCGCTGTGGAAGATGATCTGGACGCCCTTCTGGCCAAGCTGGTACGAGAGGCGCGGGTCGGGGTAGGGGCCGCAGCCCGGCGTGACCCACAGGTCATTGCAGACCAGGCACCCGAACGTTACGCCCTTGTACTTGAAGGTCCGCAATTCCTCGCCTGGCCGGCACCATTCACGGTCGGTTTGCGTGGGCACGAGCTTCTCGTGCGTGCCCAGCAGCTTTCCCGCGTCCGTATTGATGCGGGACTGAATGTACGTCTTGCCGTCCATGCGGGCGCCGGTGCCGACAATCGCCGTGACGTAGGCCTGGCGGCACGCGGCGGCTATCTGGCGCCAAGCCTCGTCCGTGCGGGCATCGCTGAAATCGTTGTTGTAGCCCGTCAGCGCCATTTCCGGGAAGAGGATAAAATCGCCTGTATAGCCGTTGATGTGGTCGAGGATCTTGGGCAGATTGTCCTTCTTGGATGCTGCTACGCTCATTTGGACGCCGCAAATGCGTATCAGAGCCATGACGCTTTCTCCTTGCCAGTCACCGATAGTTGGTTTTCCAGATTCATCCTAGCACACGAGCGGACTTCGCGTCACTTGCCGGAACGGGAAAAACAGCGCCGCCGCCCGGGACAGAAGGCCGGGGCAGCGGCGGGAATCAGCGAGTCAGCCGGCGTCAGCCGCCGAGCAGTTGCAGGGCAGTCTGCGGCACGATATTGGCCTGTGCGAGCACCGACGTGCCCGCGGTGACCAGAATCTGGTTCCGCGTGAAATCGATCGTTTCCCGGGCGATGTCCGCGTCGCGGATCATGCTCTCGGACGCCGCGGAATTCTCCTCCTGAATGGCCAGGGTGTTGATGGTGAATTCGAGCCGGTTCTGGATCGCGCCCATCCGGCTGCGCACGGTCGAGACGCTTTGAATGGCTAGATCAATCGTGCTGATGGCCGATACGGCAAGCGCCTGCGTGGAAATGGTCACCGCGCTGACCTGCAGGTCGGAGGTTTTCGCCCCTTCAACCGCGACCAGCAGCGTCTGGCCCGGGCGCGGGCCCGCCTGGAGCGTCACCGTCTGCGCCGAACTCAGCACGCGCACGCCGTTGAACTCCGTATCCAGGGCGATGTCGTCAATCTGGTCCAGTAATTGCCGCACTTCGGCGTCCAGCGCGGCCCGGTTCTCCGTGCTGTTCGTGCCATTGGCCGATTGCACCGCCAGCTCGCGGATGCGCTGCAGGATATTCGTGGTCTCGCTGAGCGCGCCTTCCGCGGTCTGGACCATGCTGATGCCGTCCTGCGAATTGCGCTGCGCCACGCGCGCGCCGCGCACAACCGAGTGAAACCCTTCGGCGATGGCGAGACCCGCCGCGTCGTCCGCGGCCCGGTTGATGCGCAACCCGCTCGAAAGCCGTTCCAGTGTCCTATTGAGGGAGATCGTATTCTTGCGCAGGATTCGGGCGGTGTTGAGCGCGGAAACGTTGGTGTTAATGCGAAGACCCATGACATGTATCCTCCGTGATCGAGGTCACCTTTGCATCCTTGCATCGGTTTGGAACATCCGGGCCCGAGCGGTCCGGCGCTCCGTGACCCAGTATCGGCAAGACGGCC
>JAGMZX010000068.1:7020-12445 GCA_018005585.1 Candidatus Hydrogenedentota bacterium
GGGTTTCATCTCGGTCCGGAGTTTGCAGTGAACACGAACCCGGACGTGGTCGCGACGCTGGTGCGCCTGTGCCTGGACGCGGGCGCGAAGCAGGTGAAGGTCGGTGACAATTCCTGCTACGGTGCGGAGCGGGCCTATCCTATAAGCGGCATCGAGGCGGCAGTACAAGCCGTGGGCGGTGAAATGGTCTATCTCCAGCCGGACCGGTTCCGCGAGATGACGCTGGACGGCGACCGGCTGTACGCGTGGCCGCTGGCCGTGGATATCGTCGAGTCCGACCTGGTCATCAACGTGCCCGTGGTCAAGCACCACGCGCTGACGCAAGTGACGGTGGGCCTGAAGAACTATATGGGCGTGGCCGGCGGCCAGCGTTATCATTTCCACACGGACCTGCCGCGCTGCCTCACGGACATCGCCGCGTTCATGAAACCAAGGCTTTCCGTCGTGGACGCCGTGCGTGTCCTGACCAACAACGGCCCGGCGGGCGGCGAACTCACGGACGTGGAGATTATGGGCGTCGTGGCAGCGGGCACGGACATCGTGGCGCTCGAGGCGTTTGGCGCGGAACTGCTCGGGCGCGACCCGTTCAAGGGCCGCACGATGGCCCTGGCGGAGGCGCGCGGGCTCGGAACGGTGGATTACCGCAGTCTGAACCCACGGGACATTCAATTGGGTTGAAGAAAAGGGCGTGAGGAGCAGTCTTCCTACTGGGCAGAAAGGAGCAGAGCCGGGCAGCAGCCGTGGAGCGGGTAGCGCACTTTGACCCGGTATGGCGCGGCCGGGGTACTGGAACTATGGATGGAGAGAAGGGCATGTCACAAGTCTTTGCACGGTGCCTGAACATCTTCGCGTTTTTGTGCGTGGCCGCGGCAGTGCTTGCGCCAGGCGCATGTTCGCCACAATCACCAGCGCCCCCGGAAACGGCTGCCGCGGCGTCTTCCGAAGCGGACGGAACCGACGACTACCGGCAACTCAAGAACATCTTGCAGGATTTGCAGTTTGCGTATGAAGCAAAAGACGTCGATGGCTTTGCCATTCACGTGGCCGCTGATTTTTCCCTGCCGGACGGCGACAGGAGCGCGTTCCTGGAGAGCATCCGCGAGTCGATGTCTCTGGGTGAGCGGTTTGGATTCGAAGATACACGCATCTCGATAGACGGCACGCGCGCCGAGGTCGCGGATTTTACGGTAAGCGGAGGAGAAGTCACGACCAGGATGACCTTAGCCTTCGAGAAGAGAGAGGGGGCTTGGTTGTTGACCTCCGTCGCACCACCCGAGGAGGAACCTCAGGAGGTCTCGCAGATTGTCGTGGACACCGCGCCAGCGGACTTGCCCGCGGCCGACAACTGGATGTCGCCGATAGTAACGAGAAATGCGAACCCGAGCTCGGGCGAGTTGCCCGACGTGGAAGACCCGGCGGCTGCGAACCAACCCATTGCGGACCCGCAGTATTAGAAAGATGCGCCCAGGCGCGTCGATGGGAAATCTTAGTACCTTGAGGAATTTACGGGCCGAAAGGGATGTGAGGGCATTTGCCTGCCTCGTTGTCCTGTGCTGCGCGGCATGCGTGACGGCCGTCTCTGTCTATCGCCCGGTTTCGGCGCAATCAACCGGGGGCGCCGCCGAGGCAGCCGACGTGGCGGCGGCATGGGCCGCGCTCGACGCATATCAGTATGGCGCCAGTCGCGAGTTTCAGGCGGTGCTTACGCAGTTTCTGCAGGGATCGTGCGCGAATCCCGCCGTACGCGCCGAAGCCGGCGCGCGTCTTGCGGGCGTGCTTGAAGGCAGCGCTTCGGTCGAGGCAAAACGCTTTGCATGCGAACTACTGGGGCTCTACGGCGGCGCGGAGGCGGTACCCGTTCTCGCGCGGCTTCTCGAGAATCCGCAATTCTTCGAGATGGCCAGATGTGCGCTAGAACGCTTGCCCTGCCGCGAGGCGGACGAACTACTGCTGGGCGCGCTGGAGAAAGCGCCGGAGGACGACCAGGCCGCCCTTATCAACAGTCTCGGCGAACGCCGCTGTGTCGAGGCAGTCCCCGCGCTAAGCGGTTTGGTGACCGCCGGCACACCGGAGAAGACAAAGGCGGTGTTGGCGGCCTTGGGCAAGATACCGTCGCGTGAAGCGCGCGAGGCCTTGCTGCGCATGGGGCCCGGACTCCCAACGGGCATTGTCGACGATTATGCGCGCGCGCTGCTCCAGCATGCGGATCATGCGAAGGCGGACAACAAGGCCGGTGCCCTCTTGCTCTTTGAGACCGTCCTGGCGCTGCCCGTGCGCGACGCCGTGCGCCTTGCAGCCGTCAAGGGCAGGATGGAACTCCTTGACGATGAAGCGCGCCGCGACGCCATTGCAGAGGCCTTGCGCGGAGAGGATCCCATGCAACGGGAGGCCGGCCAAGGGCTCGCGCGCGGCGAACCGGCGCCTGAACTTACGGAAATTCTCGTCGAACAACTTTACGCAGCTGCTCCCGCGGACCAGCTTCGCTTGCTCAGCGTCATCGAAACGCGAAAAGACGTTGCAGCGCAATCCGCTATCCTTCCCTTGCTCAATAGCACGGACGAAGAAGTGCGCCGCGCGGCCATACACGTGCTAGGCGAAATCGGAACCGCCGCTTGCGTTGCTCCGCTCGCGCAAATGGCTGTTGCCTCGCCTCCGAGTAAACTGTCTCGCCTCGCCCATGAGGCTCTGTGCGCCCTGACGGCCCCGGAAGCCGACGCCGCAATTCTGGACCTCGCCCGCACAAGGGAACCCGCGATACGCATCGAGATGATCCGTTGCATGGTCGGGCGCGACACGCGCGCCGCCGTGCCCGATCTCCTGGCAATGGCAGCTGAGAGCACGCTGCCCGTTGAACTGCGAGCAGAGGCCTGGCGCGCGCTCGAAACACTCGCCGGCGCACCTGACCTGCCCGCGCTCGTGAATGCGATGGTCGCGACCGATTCGCTCACTGTCCGGAGGGCGGCGGAGCGTGCGCTTGTTTCCCTTGCCCGCAATCTGAACGCACCCGATCGCTCCGTGCCCATCGTGAATGCGCTCCGCTCCGTCACGGACACGGATGTGCTCTGCTCCTTGTACATTGTCTTGGGCGAGATTGGCGACGATGCGTGTCTTGCCCAGCTGCGAACGGCCGTGCAGCAGGGGAATCCGGAAGTTCGCGAGACGGCCGTGCGCGCGCTGGCGCAGAGTTCGAACCCGGCGGTCATGGACGAGTTGCTTGCCGTCGCCGAAGCGGCTCCCGGGGAGCGCATGTCAGTGCTGGCCATCCGGGGCGTCGCGCGATTGCTCCGGCTTCCGTCCGAAGACTCCGACGAGGCGCAACTGGCCCGGTTCCGCCGCGCGTTGGCCGCCGCGCCCCAGGCGGAAGAGCGCAGGATGATCCTGAGCGCACTGGCTGATTTCCCCGTGACTGAGGCTGTACGCGCGGCTGGTGCCTGTTTGCAGGACCCGGAAGTCCGCGGGGAGGCCGCACTCGCCGTAAACAAGATTCTGTCCGCGCTGTGCATGCTCGATGCGTCGGACAATGCGGAAGACGCTGCACTGGCGCTCGACCTTGACCCGGCCACGCGCTGGTGGACCGTTCGCGGACAGGAAGAGGGCATGTGGCTCTCGATTGATTTCGGAACGCAGTGCGAGCTTTCCGGACTGGTCCTCGATAACACGAGCAAGCCAAGCGAATATCCCCGGCATTATCTGGTGTTTGTATCTCAAGATGGATTGGAGTGGGGCGCGCCCGTCGCGACCGGCGACGGCGCGGAAGGCAAGACCCCGGTCACGTGGAATCCGGTCACGGCACAATACCTGAAAATCCAGCTTGCTCCCGGCTCGGGCAACGCCTGCTGGTCCGTGTATGAAATCCGGTTTGCCGACCCGGACACCGGACTGCTCGGGCTCCGCCCCGCGGCGCAGCCGGAAGCGTGAAGAAGAAGGAAGCGCATCATGACCAGAAGAACTGCCTGTGCGGCGGCGCTGCTGTTGTTGTGTTCGGGCATAATGGCGGCCGACCCGCTGGCCTCGGGCGCGGCCATTGACTGGACACGGGTTTCCGCGCCCGCCGGCTGGAAGCTGAGCGGCGATTTCCCGTACTACACGCCGGACAATCTGTTTGAGCGAATCAATGGCGAGTGTGAGGCTTATTTCCCCTATGGCTTCCGGCGCATGACCGTGCTTACGTTCACGGCCGAGGCCAATGCGAACGAACTCATCGAGGCGCAGGCTTACGAAATGGGTTCGCCGCTCGACGCGTACGGCATTTGCTCGCAGCACCGGACCGAGAAGCACGAATCGGGTTCGTTGGGCTGCGAAACGCTCGCCGGCAGCACCATGGTCATGTTCTACCAGGACCGGTTCTTCGTCAAATTGCGTTACAACCAGCCGCGCGAGAACAAGCAGGTTCTCCTCTGCGTTGCGACGGCGATTAGCCCGCTGCTGCCCCCGTGCGACGCGCCGCCGCAGGAACCGCGGATTCTGCGCATGCCCCGTGTCAATGGCCGGACCATCAAGTACACGGCGCCTCATCTCGATGGACTCGAATTCATGCCGCCGGGGGTTGAGGCCAGGGCCACCCTCGGCGATGGCGACACGCGCGTGTTTGCCGCATTCTGCGGCTCGGATGACCAGGCTGCCCAGACGCTCAAGCAGTATCAGGCCCATCTGACAGCGTCGGGCCTGCGGAGCACGACGCCGCGGGGAGAACTCCGGCGCATCACGTTCACGGCGTCCGGGGGTGCAGGCGGCGCGATTGTCGGGCAGGAAGGGCGATTTCTCTTCGGCGTCACGGAGGTCCCGGGACCGGTCGAGGGCGCCGTTTCTCTTTTCGAAAAACTGCGGCGGCAGATCCGCGACTACGCCGCAGAAACCGCCGCAAGCGCCACCAGTGAGATTTCGCGTCAGGCGGCCGAGCCCGCCACGCCGTAGACCGCGGCCCTTCGCGCGTTACAGCAGGCGTAGACAGCCGCGCAAAATCACCGTCAGCAGCAATAACACCCCCAGGAACACAGACGCGCAGCAGCATCCGCCGTTCCCCGAACGCTCGAAGCGAATGAAGACCCGGCGTTCGCCCGCGGGGCCTTCGCGCCAACCGTCAAACCGCCGGCGCCGCACCACGCGCGCCTCCACGTCGATGGGCCCGGCAGGTTCCATTTCACGGCGGCCTTCGCCGTCTTCAGGTCCGGCTTCCGTGTGCGAGCGTGGTTCCTCAGTCTCGGGGCAGGTCATATTCTTCTTTTCTCCGGAAAATGGGCGGCATCCGGGTTCCATGGGCAACCGCCGGCATGCATACGCATGCCTCAGAGCCGCGGCAGACCACCCATAACATGCCGGCGGCGAATGGGCGCAACGAATGTGGAATACACCGTCAACCCATGGATTGGAACAAGGCCCGTGCCGGCGCGCGGCCTCTACTCACGCGCGAACGCGACCTGGGCCC